>NZ_JBJHAM010000009.1:0-131517 GCF_054051035.1 Blastococcus sp. SYSU DS0619
TCTCTCACCGGGTTAACCGGGTAAGGCCCCCGCCCAGACCAGCGGGTTGATAGGCCGGAAGTGGAAGCACCGCAAGGTGTGGAGCTGACCGGTACTAACAGGCCGAGGGCTTGACCACACACACCTATCTACTCAGGTTTGTGAAAACGAGTCAGCTAATAGATGTCACGCGTCCACTGTGCGGTTCTGAACGCACGAACCAGTCTGGTTCGACATGTTCACAGAGTTACGGCGGCCATGGCGAGAGGGAAACGCCCGGTCACATTCCGAACCCGGAAGCTAAGCCTTTCAGCGCCGATGGTACTGCCCTGGAGACGGGGTGGGAGAGTAGGACGCCGCCGGACAACCATTACCGAACGGGGGTCAGAGCTAGCGCTCTGACCCCCGTTCGCTTTTTCCATTCCGCCGCCGGCCGTCTCGGCCGTGTGCGGCGTCGAGCGAAGAGGTACCAACAACTCATGACTGCTCCGCGACGCGGTTCCGGCGGCGCCGGATCCGGCGACGGACGACCGGCATCCCGCGGCTCGCGCCCGCAAGGCAACCGCGGATCCGGGGGCAACGCCGGCAACCGCGGTGGTTCGGGGAGCGACCGACCGCGTGGTGACTGGCAGGACCGGCGTCCGCAGGGCGACCGTCCCCAGCGCCCGCAGGGTGACCGGCCACAGCGCTCGGATCGTCCGCAGGGCAGCTGGCAGGACCGTCGCCCGCAGGGCGACCGTCCCCAGCGTGCGCAGGGTGACCGTCCCCGGGGTGACTGGCAGGACCGCCGTCCGCAGGGCGACCGTCCCCAGCGTGCGCAGGGTGACCGGCCGCAGCGCTCGGATCGTCCGCAGGGCAGCTGGCAGGACCGTCGTCCGCAGGGTGACCGCCCGCAGGGCGCCTGGCAGGACCGCCGTCCGCAGGGCGACCGGCCGCAGCGATCCGATCGTCCGCAGGGCGCTTGGCAGGACCGTCGTCCGCAGGGTGACCGCCCGCAGGGCGCCTGGCAGGACCGCCGTCCGCAGGGCGACCGGCCGCAGCGCTCGGATCGTCCGCAGGGCGCCTGGCAGGACCGCCGTCCGCAGGGCGACCGGCCGCAGCGCTCGGATCGTCCGCAGGGCGCCTGGCAGGACCGCCGTCCGCAGGGCGACCGGCCGCAGCGCCCGCAGGGCGATCGTCCCCAGCGCCCGCCGGGTGACCGTCCGCGCGGTGACTGGCAGGACCGCCGTCCGCAGGGCGACCGGCCGCAGCGCTCGGATCGTCCGCAGGGCGCCTGGCAGGACCGCCGTCCGCAGGGCGACCGGCCGCAGCGCTCGGATCGTCCGCACGGCGCCTGGCAGGACCGCCGTCCGCAGGGCGACCGGCCGCAGCGCCCGCAGGGTGACCGCCCGCGCGGTGATTGGCAGGACCGGCGTCCGCAGGGTGACCGGTCGCAGCGCTCGGATCGTCCGCAGGGCGCTTGGCAGGACCGTCGTCCGCAGGGTGACCGGCCGCAGCGTCCGCAGGGTGACCGTTCCCGGGGTGACTGGCAGGACCGGCGTCCGGCGAGAGACGTCGCGGACCGGCGCCCACCCGTCCCGGCCGGCCCGGAGATCCCTGAGTGGGCCGACCCGCGGCAGCTGGACCAAGCGACCCGATCTGCGCTGCGCGGACTGGACCCTCGCAACTCCACCACGGTCGCGGGGCACCTCGTGGTCGCCGGGACGCTCCTCGACGAGGACCCGGAGACCGCGCTCGCGCACGCTCGGGCCGCACGTGACCGGGCGTCACGTCTCGCCGTCGTCCGCGAGGCGGTCGGCGTGGCGGCCTACCACGCCGGCGACTTCGCCGAGGCGGCCCGGGAGATCCGCGCCTACCGCCGCATGAGCGGGGACCAGGGCTACCGCGCCGTGCTCGCCGACTGCGAGCGCGCGCTCGGCCGGCCCGAGGTCGCCATCCGTCTCGTGAACGAAGCGCTCACCGAAGGTGTGGACGCGGAGGAGGAGGTCGAACTCCGCCTGGTCGAAGCCGGAGCCCGCCAGGACCTGGGCGAGGATGCGGCAGCTCGACTGGTGCTGGAGGCGGCCCTGGGTGGCCGTCCCGAGCCCGCAGACCTCCGCGCGGGGGACGAGGGCCGGCTCCGGCTCGCGGCTGCGTACGCCGAGCTCCTCGAGTCCCAGGGTGAGACGGCCCGGGCAGCGGAGTGGCTCGGCGCCGTCGCCGAGATCGATCCCGAGCTCGCCGGCGAGGACCTCGGCGTCGAGTTCACGGAGGCGGAGGACGACGAGGATCTGGACGCCGGGGCGCCGGCCGAGGACGTCGACCTCGAGCTCGACGTCGACGATCTGGGCCTCGGGGACGGCGAGGCCGCCGAGCTAGACGGTGTCGCGGACGACGCTTCGGATGAGGACGCGGCCGGGTCGGCCGAGCCCAGGCTGAGCTTCGCCGAGGAGGTCGAGGCGGAGGTCGCCGAACTGCTGGGCGAGACCGACGACGGGGACGCGGACGCGGCCGACAGCTCCGGGCCCGCGGAGAGCGCCCCGGAGCACTGACGTCCGACAGGACGCCGGAGTCCGTCCACACGCGGGCATGGCGTCCACAGATCGCTGCGTGGCACTCCCGATAGCGCGCAGAGCGGACAGGCTTCGGTCATGACCGTGGCTGTGATCGATCGCAACGACGTGGTTCTGCGGGGGCGGGTGTCCGCCCCCGCAGAACTGCGGACCCTGCCCAGCGGTGACACGCTGCTGACCTTCCGTCTGGTGGTCCGGCGGCCGGCGCCGCGGGTGCGGGGGCAGTCGGTGGACGTGCTCACCTGCATCACCTACGACCGCGCACTGCAACGGCGCATGGCCGTATGGCAGCCCGGTGACGTGGTGGAGGTCGAGGGCGCCCTGCAGCGGCGCTTCTGGCGCACCGGATCAGGCACGGCGTCGGTGTGCGAGGTGAACTGCCGGCGCGGACGCAAGGTCCCGCGGTCGGCCGCGCGAACGGCCGAGGAGACCGCATGAAGCGGCTCGGCGGCCCGCTCAGTCGGGCAGCGGGCGCATCACCAGGCCGGTTCTGGGCTTCGGCACGAACAGCGTCGACTTCCTCGGCATCCGCGCCCCGGCGCGTGCGACGGCGGCGACGTCCGTGGGAGAGGGCGCCCGCAGCAGCACCGCCACGCCGGCCCGGTCCTCGGCTGTCCGCACGGCTTCGTCGAGGCTGTGGGCGATGAGCACGGAGTCCACAGTGTCGGGGCGGCCCCACAGGTGGTGCACGAGCCCGTGGTGAGCCAGCACCACGTCCAGATCCCGCCAGGCCGGCGGGGCCTCCGCCGGGACCGCGGCGCGGACGTCCGGCGTGGCGGCGCTCAACCGCACCAGGCGAACGCCGTCGGTGAGCAGCAGCCCTCGCTCGGCGGGGTCGCCGAGCCACGCGCGCGCCGCTGCGACGACGCCGTCCCGGCCCGCCCCCTCGACCGCCACCTCGGCTGTGACGAAACCGCGCCCGGCTGCGGTGACGGCGTCGCTCCAGGACAGTGCGGGGACCACGCGGTGGATCGGGTCCACCCGGAGACCGCCCGACCCCATGGGCGTGACGAGAGCCAGTACGGCATCGGTCCCCGACGCACACCGCTGGGCCCGGGCGTTGGCGCGTGCCGCAGCGAACCGGTGGTGACCATCGGCGATCACTGCCCGGGTGCGATTGAGCGCCGCGGACACGGCGTCCACCGTCGCGCCGTCGGTCACCCGCCAGAGCCGGTGCAGGACGCCGTCGGCGTCCCGCAGCTCCAAGGTGCGAGGCGTCCGGCGCACCGCCTCCGTCACCCGGGTCACCGCCGGCTCGGGATCGTGGGCGAGCACGATCGGCTCCAGGTCCGTCCGCGTGGCGGCCAGCAGGGCACGGCGGCCCTCGACGGCTGCCGGATAGGTGTCCTCGTGCGGGAGCACGGCCGTCGAATCCGCCGGTGGCAGCGTGACCGCCCCGAGCCAGCCCAGCGTGGCCGCCCCGCCATCGGCCGGCCGCAGCTCGTACAGCCACAGCGCCGGCGATTCGTCGCGAACCAGGACGCCGTCGGCCTCCCACGCCCGGAGAGTGGTGGCAGCCAGGTGGGCGGAGCCGCCGTCCTCCCCGCCGCCGGCGTCCGGCCTCGGCAGGATGAGGCGGACCACGTTGTGCGGGTCGGCCTCGGCCAGCCGATCCCGGCCGGAGGGCGTCACCAGGTCGTAGGCTGGCGAACTGACGCGGGCCAGGTACCCGGGATCGCGTTCTCCGTACGTCAGGGCCCGGAACGGCCGGACGTCGAGCCCGGAGGCCGGTCGGGGAGTCCGGGGATCTGCCGACGACGAGAGCACGACCAGAATCGTAGGAGTGGCACGGCCGGACGGGGTCGGCCGCTCCGGACCGGGCCCGGTGACGAGGCGCGGCAGACCGGCGCGGAGCCGTCCAGGAGGGGGAGCAGCGGTGCCCGAGGGCGGTTCGGCGGAGGAGCGTGCCGGGGCCGGCGACGCCCCGAGCGGCGGTGTCTACGAGTGGTACCGCCGAGGCCTGGACCTGCTCGCGGATCGCCATCCGGATGCTGCGGCCACCCTGCTGGCCCGTGCCGCCGAAGCCGAGCCGGCGTCGCGCAGCATCCGCGAGGCGCTGGCACGCGCCCAGTACGACGCCCACCGCTATCGCGAGGCGATGACCAGCTTCGCGAGCCTGATCGCGGCCAACCCCACCGACGACTACGCCCAGTTCGGTCTCGGCCTGGCCGCCAGCCGGGCCGGTGCCCTCCCACTCGCCGTCGAGCACCTGGCGCTCGCAGTGGCCATGCGGCCGGACTCGGCCCACTACGCGCGGGCGCTGCGCGAGGTCCGCGCCCGCCGGACCCGGGAGTCAGCGTGATCGAGCAGCCCCTCTCGTCCTCCGCGACCGCGCTGGCTGCCGGGTGCCCCGAGCCGCCCGTCCGGCGCTACGACGTGGCCCTGCTGGACCTCGACGGCGTGGTCTACGTCGGCCCGGACGCCGTTCCCGGCGTGCCGGCGGCCCTGGCGGAGGCCCGCTCCGCCGGCATGCGCCTCGGGTTCGTCACGAACAACGCCGCCCGCACGCCCGAGCAGGTCGCCGAGCACCTGACCGAGCTGCAGGTCCCGGCCGAGCCGGCGGACGTCATCACCAGCTCCCAGGCCGCGGCGACCGTCGTCGCCGAACTCCTCGGCGACGGGGCGCGGGTGCTCCCGGTCGGCGGGCCGGGGGTCGCGGCCGCCCTCATGGCCGCCGGCCTGACCGTCGTCGACAGCGCCGACGACCGACCGGACGCGGTGGTCCAGGGATACGGCCGGGAGGTCGGCTGGGCGCAGCTGGCCGAGGCCGTGGTCGCCGTCCGCAACGGCGCCCGGCACGTGGCCACGAACGCCGACGCCAGCATCCCGTCGCCTCGTGGCCCGCTACCCGGGAACGGCGCGATGGTGGCGGTCGTCCGCGGTGTGACCGGGCGGGAGCCGCTGGTCACCGGCAAGCCGGACCCCGCGATGCACGCCGAGTGCGTCCGGCGCACGGGCGCCCGCCGCCCGCTCGTGGTGGGGGACCGGTTGGACACCGACATCGAGGGAGCCCGCCGTGCCGGCGCGGCGAGCCTGCTGGTGTTCTCCGGCGTCACCGACCCGGCGCTCCTGCTCGCGGCGGGACCGTCCCACCGGCCGGACCTGCTCGCGGCCGACGCCTCGGGGCTGCTGCACGCCCACCCCGAGGTGACGTCCGACGGCTCGTCCTGGCGGTGCGGCGGCTGGACGGTCCGGGCCGTCGAGGGCGGCTCCGGACTGGAGCTGGCCGGTTCCGACGGCGACGCCGGGACGACCGGTGCGGTGCCCGACGGGCTGGACGGTCTCCGGGCGCTCTGCGTCGCCCACTGGGCGGCGCACCCCGATGACGGAGCGCCGGTGCACGTGGTGGCCACCGGACGACCGGCGACCGACGCCGTGGCGACCTGGGGCCTCGCGCCGCCGGAGGGAACCTGACCTGCCGCCGTCAGAGCAGCTTGCGCAGCCGCAGCAGGTCCCGCACGCCCGCCTCCAGCTTCACCCGGCCGCTGGCCCACGCCGACCCGAAGGACAGTCGGCCGTCGGTGAGCGCCACCAGGTCGTCACTGGTCATGGTCAGCCGGATGTCGGCCTTCGGGACGGCCGGACCATCGGGGACCGCGTGCAGCTGCTTGACCGCGCCGGAGCTCAGCCGGCCGAGCACCACCTGGTCCAGATCGGTGAGCCGGCAGGAGAGGCTGCGGTCCAGCCCCGCGGCCGCCGGGTTGGCGGCGAGGTCACCGAGGATCCCGTTCAGGGCGGTCATGCACTGGTCCATCGTGGCCACGCGGGCAGGTCTCCCCAGGAGTCGGCGGTCGGTGCGGTCGCCCCGACGCTATCGCGCTGCTCCGTCCGGCCCGTCGGTGTCGCCGCAGGCCGGTAACCTCCGCAGGAGGCGCCGGCACCGGCCGCAGCCGCCCGCGACCCTCGTCCGTTCCCCGATCCCGCACCCGAGAGGCGCACCATGACCGAGCCGACCGTGCCGCGACCGGTACCCGGGCCGTACCGGCCCGTGCCCGGGCCTGCGCCGGTCGCCGCGCCAGATACCGGCTCCGGCCCGGACGGCGCACCGGCGGAGAGCTCGGACGCCCCGCGCGGGCTGGCCGGCCTCGAGGAGCTGCCCGTGGCCGAGCACGTCGCCGTCTTCGAGGCCGAGCACGCGCGCCTGCAGCGCGAGCTCGGCACGATCGACCCCCGCTGATGGCCCGTCGCGCCCGGCTCGACGCCGAGCTGGTCCGTCGCGGGCTGGCGAGGTCGCGCGAGCACGCCGTCGCCCTGATCGCGGAGGGGCGGGTCGCGGTCGGCGGCCAGGCCGCCACCAAGCCGGCCACCGGCGTGGAGGCGGGGACCCCCGTCGTCGTCCGGACCGACCCGGACCAGCCGTCGTGGGTCTCCCGCGGCGCGCACAAGCTGCTGGGTGCGCTCGAGGCGTTCCCCGTCGCGGTCGGGGGGCGCCGCGCACTGGACGCCGGCGCCTCCACGGGCGGGTTCACCGAGGTGCTGCTGCGTGGCGGCGCCGCCGAGGTGGTCGCCGTCGACGTCGGGTACGGGGAGCTGGCGTGGTCGCTCCGCACCGACGACCGGGTGCGGGTGCACGAGCGCACGAACGTCCGCACGCTGACGCCGGAGGCGATCGGCGGGCAGGTGGACCTGGTGGTCGCCGATCTGTCCTTCATCTCGCTGCGCCTGGTGCTGCCCGCGCTCGCCGCGTGCGCCGGCCCCGGCGCCGACCTGCTGCCCATGGTCAAGCCGCAGTTCGAGGTGGGGCGGGAGCGGCTGGGCGCCGGCGGCGTGGTCCGGGATCCCGAGCACCGCGTGCAGGCGGTGCTCGAGGTGGGCAGAGCAGCAGCAGCGCTCGGCTGGGGAACAGCCGGTGTGGTGGCCAG
The DNA here is from genome assembly GCF_054051035.1 of Blastococcus sp. SYSU DS0619. Taxonomy (NCBI): domain Bacteria; kingdom Bacillati; phylum Actinomycetota; class Actinomycetes; order Geodermatophilales; family Geodermatophilaceae; genus Blastococcus; species Blastococcus sp. SYSU DS0619. The sequence goes on from NZ_JBJHAM010000009.1 coordinate 7,394, forward strand.
CCCCCTGCCGGGCCCCGCCGGCAACGTGGAGTTCTTCCTCTGGCTGCGGTCCGACGCCGGGCCGGTCGAGGAGGACGCCGTCCGACGAGCAGTCCAGGAGGGACCCCAGTGAGCGAGCCGAGCACGGCAACACCCGACGGGCAGGAGGCCCGGCGGGTCCTGCTGACGGTGCACACCGGGCGGCAGGACATCGTCGAGCTGGCCCAGACGTCCGCGGCGCGGCTGATGCGGGGTGGCATCGGGGTCAAGGTGCTCGAGGACGAGGCGCCCGACCTCGACATCCCCGGCGCCGAGGTCGTGCCCTGCGACGAGAACGCCGCCAAGGACGCCGAGATCGTGATGGTCTTCGGTGGCGACGGCACCTTCCTGCGCGCCGCCGAGCTCGCCCGGTACACCGACGCCGCGCTGATGGGGGTGAACCTCGGCCGGGTCGGGTTCCTCGCCGAGACCGAGCCCGAGGCGGTCGAGGAGACCCTGACCGCCATCGAGAACTGCGAGTACTCGGTGGAGGAGCGCCTGGCGATCCGCGTCGACGTCCGCGACGGCGACGGCACCGTCGTCGGCGGCACGTGGGCGCTCAACGAGGTCTCGGTGGAGAAGGCCGAGCGGTCCCGCGTGCTCGACGTCGTCATCGCGATCGACGGCCGGCCCCTGACCAGCTTCGGCTGCGACGGCGTGCTGTGCGCGACCCCGACGGGGTCCACCGCCTACGCCTTCTCCGCCGGCGGCCCGGTGGTGTGGCCCGACGTCGAGGCGCTGCTGCTGGTGCCCACCAACGCGCACGCCCTCTTCGCCCGGCCCCTGGTCACCTCGCCGAACTCGGTGCTCACCGTCGCGATCCCGGCGGACGGCAACCGGGCCCGGGTGTCGGCCGACGGGCGGCGCACCCTCGAGGTGCCCGACGGCGGCCGGGTCGACGTGCGCCGGGCCAACCGTCCGGTGCGCATCGCCCGCGTGCACGCCGCGACGTTCGGCGACCGGCTCGTCGCGAAGTTCGGGCTGCCGGTGCACGGCTTCCGCGACGCCCGCCACGCCGGGCCGGGGCACGAGCTGTTCACCAGCCGCAACGTCCTGGCCCGGGACGTCGTCACCGCCGACGGCACGGACCTCCCGGCCCCGGCGCGGGAGGTGAGCGGTGGCGGCACGCACGACGACGTCTGACCGGCCCACGAGGACGTCTGACCGGCCCACGCCGGCGGCGACGGCGGCGACCGCAGCCGCGGCCGCGGCCGGCCGGCTCACCGAGCTGCGCATCCGCGGCCTCGGCGCGATCGACGACGTCACGCTCGAGCTCGGCCGCGGTCTGACGGTCGTCACCGGGGAGACCGGGGCCGGCAAGACCATGGTGGTGACCGGCCTCACCCTGCTGTTCGGCGGGCGGGCCGACCCCGGACGCGTCCGCGCGAACGGCCGCGCCGGGGTGGAGGGGCGGCTGGAGCTCCCACCGGAGTCGCCGGCCTGGGCGCGCGCGACCGACGCCGGTGCCGATCCGGACGACGACGGCAGCCTCATCCTGGCCCGCACGGTCAGCGCCGAGGGCCGGTCCCGCGCCTACCTCGGCGGGCGCAGCGTGCCGGTCGGGGTGGTCGCCGAGCTGGCCGAGCACCTGCTGGCGGTGCACGGGCAGACCGACCAGCTGCGGCTCTCGCGGCCGGCCGAGCAGCGCCGGGCGCTGGACCGCTACGCCGGCGCCGACCACCTGGCCCTGCTGGAGCGGTACCGGGAGGCGCACCAGCGCTGGCGCGCCCTCGCGGCGGACCTGGAGCGCCGGCACGGCCAGGCCCGCGAGCTCGCGCAGGCCGCCGACGTGCTGCGGCACGGCCTGGAGGAGATCGAGGCGGTGGCGCCCGAGCCGGGCGAGGACGAGGCGCTCGACACCCAGGCCAAGCGGCTCAGCGACGCCGACGCGCTGCGCGCCGCCGCCGACGAGGCGCGCGCGGCGCTCATCGGTGACGTGACCGGCGACCTGGGCGGGGGTGAGCTGCCCCAGGACGCGTCCGCCGCGCTGGCCATCGCCGAGCGGGCGCTGGCCGCCTCCGACGACCCCACCCTCGTGCTGCTGGCCCAGGACCTCGCCGACGCGGTGGCCGTGGTGTCCGACGTCGCCGGCCAGCTGGCAGGGTACGTCGCCGACCTGGACGCCGACCCCGGCCGCCTGGCCGAGGTGCTCGACCGGCGGGCGGTCATCACCGCGCTCGTCCGCAAGTACGCCGACGCCGGTGCGGGCGTGGCCGGCGTGCTCTCCTGGGCGGAGGACGCGCAGCGCCGGCTCGCCGAGCTGGACGTCTCCGACGAGGCGCTGGAGGCGCTGGCGGCCGAACGGGATGCGGCCCGCGCCGAGGTCGACCGGCTCGGCGCGGAGATCTCCGCCGCACGCCGGGCCGCGGCGGAGGGCTTCGCCGCGGAGGTCGGCGCCGAGCTGGCCGGGCTGGCGATGAAGAGCGCCCGGGTGTCCTTCAGCATCGACAGCCATCCCGACGACCCCGGTCCCGACGGCGTCGACGAGGTGGCGCTGCTGCTCGCCGCCCACCCTGGTGCCCCGCCGCGGCCGGTGCACAAGGGCGCATCCGGCGGTGAGCTCTCGCGCGTCATGCTGGCCATCGAGGTGGTGTTCGCCGGCGCCGACCCGGTACCCGTGATGGTCTTCGACGAGGTCGACGCGGGTGTGGGCGGTCAGGCCGCCGGGGAGATCGGGCGACGCCTCGCCCGGCTCGCCCGGGACCACCAGGTCGTCGTCGTCACCCACCTGGCACAGGTGGCGGCGTTCGCCGACACCCACCTCGTGGTGGACAAGTCACCGGACACCGGCGCGGGGGTCACCGCCACCGACATCCGCTCGGTCGACGGCGAGGACCGAGTGCGCGAGCTCGCCCGGATGCTGTCCGGCCTGGCCGACAGCGAGACGGGTCAGGCGCACGCCCGGGAGCTCGTCGCCGTCGCCGCCGCCGCCCGCTGACCGGCCGTCGCCGGGTCGGGTGACCGGGGAGTGCCGGGCAATGTGCCGGGGTAAGGAGCATCGGTGACCTGCTTCTCCTCCACCGATGAGTCCGCCCACTACGGCCTCTCGGTGTGCATGCTGCTGGCCCAGTACCGCGACCAGCTGCACTGGGCGGAGGAGGGCGTCGACGAGCTGGGCACCGGCGACGCCACCGCGATCGCCGACGTCGTGCAGGCGCTCCCGGGGCTGCGCGTGCACAGCTACGACATCAGCGCACCGTCGGTCGAGCAGGCGCGGGCCAACATCGCCGAACGCGGGCTGGCCGACCGGTACACCGTGGAGCTTGGCGACTTCTTCGACCAGGCCGACTCGGCCGGCGGGCAGCAGGCGTCCACGGTCATCTCGAACCCGCCCTACATCCCGGCCCCCGACCGGGAGATCCTGATGCCCGAGCTGTGGGGCGGTGTGCACGGCAACGACCTGGTGCTCCAGCTGCTCAAGGCGGGGTACACCAACGTCATCTCCGCCGTGGCCAGCTACTCCGACCCCGTGGCGACCGTGCGGACCGCGGAGGAGCTCGGCTACCGCGTCGTGAACTTCCTCGCCATGGGCCTGGACTTCGGGCCCTACAGCAACGAGCCGAAGGTGCGCGAGCACATCCGCCGGCTCTGCGCGGACGGCCACGGCTGGGCGGGGGAGGACGGCTACATGGTCGCCGTCGTCCTCTTCACCCGGGACCCCGACCTCCCCGGCGACCGAGCCGACCAGCTGGTGAAGTCACTGCAGCTCTGACGAGCGCCGTCCTGCCGAGCGGGAGCCCGAAGGGTTCCCCGAGGCAGGACGGGAAGCCGCGGCAGCAACCGGAGCAGGTCAAGACCCGCGGACGGGGACGTGAGCCGCCCCGCGAGGCGTTCCGACGAGCGGGGGCCCGGAGGGCTTCCCGAGGAAGCTCGGCGAACGGCTCAGCCCAGCTCGGGGACGGCACGTGGCCGCGGTGTGATCCGGAGGACCACAGATGTCACCGCGACTTGGCGTAGCCGGCCAGGCCGAACTGCAGGAGTGCGAGGCCGCGACGCCCCTGCCGGCGCAGCTCCGCCGCCAGCTCGGGCCCGCTGACCCCGTCGAGGACCCGGTCGCGCGCCAGCTCGAGCAGCGAGGCGTACAGGCCGAGGACGGCGTGGGCGGCCAGCCACGGCTCGATTTGGCCGGGCTTGGCGGCCGTCTCCTCGGCGATGAGGTCGGCCAGCGAGCCGGTGAGCTCGCCGAGGATCTCCCGCTCGCGGATCTGCAGGGTGCGGCTGCCGCGGATGACCTGCGCCATCTGCGCGACGCCGTCGGCGGCCTCCGGCGTGCCCAGCAGGCTGATCGCGGCGACGACGAAGCTCCCGGCGGCCGCGGACACCGACTCACCGGCGGGGCGCCGGCGCACGGCGTCGAGCAGCGCGGCCCGCATGGGCGGGTCGGCGTCGAAGACCAGGCCCTCCTTCACCGGGAAGTGGTTGAAGACGGTCTTCTCCACGACCCCGGCGCGCTGCGCGATCTCGACGACGCTGACCGCGTCGAAGCCGCGCTCGGCGAACAGCTCGGCGGCGGCGTCGACGATCCGGTTCCGGGTCTGCTGACGGCGGCGCTCGCGGATGCCGGACCCGCGCAGCGCCCGGCGGGCGCGGTGCGGGCCGCCGGAATCACGGTCGGTCACGCCGGCCGGGGGAGCGGCCTCCGCCGCGCCCGGGCTGCCGGACGGGGGCGCCGGATCGTCCTCGACCGCCGGCGGGATCGGCGGGGGTGGCGGCGCCATGGCCGGTCCGGCGGGGGACTCCGCCGACGGGGACTGCGCCGGCGCGGCCCGGTCCGCCCCGGGCGCCGGTTCGGAACCGCCGAGGTCAGGCGTGGGGACAGCCCTGATCACCGCACCGCCGACGGGCGCCGGAGCGTCCTCGTCGGTCTGCGGAAGGGGCATTGCGGTGGTCAGGGCACCCGCCACTCCAGTCACAGCCGCAACGCTAGTCACAACTCGGTAACGGTCCCGCTCAGGCGACACGAGGAGCGCGACCGGCGTGTCGGCCGGACCCGGTGTCGTACACGCTGCGTGACCGGAACGTCGCCGAGGCGCGTCGGATGAACGGCCGGGTAACTCCGCGTGGCAGCATGCGGAGTCATGCGCATCGGCACCGTTCGCCGCGGCCGGGCACAGGAGACGGAGCCCGGCGTCACCGGCCCCGTCCGTCTGGACCGCCGCACCAAGAACCTGACGAAACGACTGCGCCCCGGCGACATCGCCGTCATCGACCACGTCGACATCGACCGGGTGAGCGCGGATGCGCTCGTCGGCTGCAAGGTGGCCGCGGTGGTCAACGCCGCGCCCAGCATCTCCGGCCGGTACCCCAACCTCGGGCCCGAGATCCTCATCAACGCCGGCATCCCGCTGCTCGACGACGTCGGCAAGGACGTCTTCGCCAAGCTCAAGGAAGGTGCGACCGTCCGCCTCGACGGGGACCGGCTCCTCATCGAGGACGGCACCGTCGTGGCCGAGGGCGCCGCGCACGACACCGAGACCGTGGCCGCCGCGATGGCCGAGGCGAAGGCCGGCCTGTCGGTGCAGCTGGAGGCGTTCGCCGCCAACACCATGGAGTACATGAAGCGCGAGCGCGCGCTGCTGCTCGACGGTGTCGGCGTCCCCGACGTCACCACGTCCATCGAGGGCCGGCACGTGCTCGTGGTCGTCCGCGGCTACGACTACAAGGAGGACCTGCACGCCCTCCGCTCCTACATCCGCGACTACCGCCCGGTCCTCATCGGCGTCGACGGCGGCGCGGACGCGCTGGTCGAGGCCGGCTACTCGCCCGACATGATCATCGGCGACATGGACTCCGTCAGCGACGACGTGCTGCGCTCCGGCGCGGAGGTGGTCGTGCACGCCTACGCCGACGGTCGCGCCCCGGGCCTGGCCCGTGTGCAGGACCTCGGGGTCGACGCCATCACCTTCCCGGCCGCCGCCACCAGCGAGGACATCGCGATGCTGCTGGCCGACGAGAAGGGCGCCACGCTCATCGTCGCCGTCGGCACCCACGCCACCCTGGTCGAGTTCCTGGACAAGGGCCGCGGGGGCATGGCCTCGACCTTCCTCACCCGCCTGCGGCTGGGCGGCAAGCTCGTCGACGCCAAGGGCGTCAGCCGGCTCTACCGCAGCCGCATCTCGACCACCGCGCTCGTGATCCTCGTGCTCGCCGCTCTGTTCGCGATCGGGTCGGCGCTGGCCCTCTCCGCGGCCGGCCGGGTCTACCTGGATCTGCTGCTCGACCAATGGAACAGCTTCATGTTCTGGCTGGAGAACCTCTTCTCGTGATCGACTTCCGTTACCACCTGGTCTCGCTGATCGCGGTCTTCCTGGCGGTCGCGCTGGGCATCGTCATCGGCACGACCGCGCTCAACGAGCCGATCCTGGCCGACATCGAGAACCAGGTCGCCGATCTCGAGCAGGACAAGCGGGCCCTCGAGGACCGCACCCAGGAGCTGCAGGCCCAGCTGGACACCTCCTCGGAGTTCGCGGACGCCGTGGCCGAGCCGCTCGTGCAGGGCAGCCTCACCGACCGCTCCGTGCTGCTCATCCCGACCAACGAGAGCGTCACCGCCGAGACGGTGGAGGCGGTCACCGCCCTGATCGGCCAGGCCGGCGGCTCGGTCAGCGGCGTGGTCCGGCTGGAGCCCGAGTACAGCGACCCGGCCACCGCGACGGCGCTGCAGAGCTACGTCACCGGATCGGGCCTGCCCGCGGGCATGCAGCTGCCCCCGGACGGTGACGCCGACGCCCTGGTGGCCTCCCTGCTGGCGCAGACCCTGATGGTCCCGCCGGGCGGGCCGGTGCCCGACACCACCGCGGTCTCCTCGGTCCTCGCCGGCCTCACCTCGCTGGGCGTGCTGAACCCCGAGGGGGCCTCCGTCGTCCCCGCCGACCATGCGGTGCTGCTCACCGGCAGCGGGTTCACCGGCGACGACGCCGAGCGCCGCAACGCCGCACTCACCGAGCTGGCGACCGCCCTGGACGCCCGCGGGCAGGGCGCCGTGGTGGCCGGCGACACGCCGTCGGCCCGCCCGAACGGGCTGATCGGCACGGTCCGCGCCGACCCGGCGCTCGCGGCCGCCGTCTCCACGGTCGACAACGTCGGCACCGTCGTCGGCCGGATCAGCACCGTCCTCGCCCTGGGCCAGGAGTCGCAGGGCACGTCGGGCAGGTACGGGACCGGCGAGGACACCCAGCCGGTGCCGCCGGTGCCCGCCGCCGCGCAGTGAGCGGCCGGCGCCCGGCACTGCTCGCGCTGACCGGGGCGGGGGCGGCGCGTGCCGCCCTCGCCGCAGCCGCCGCGCTGACGGCCCGCCCGGCCGGCGCGCCGTGGCGGCGCACCAACTTCGCCGGCCGGCCGGTGAGCCTGCTGGGCGGCCCGGCGCTGGCGCTGTCGGCCACGGCGGGCGCGGTGCTGGGTGCCCCGCCCGGCACCCGGGCGGCCGCCGCGGTCGTCGGCACCGTGTCCGGCCTGGTGGGCGGCTACGACGACCTCGCCGGGGCCCGGCCGGAGCAGGCCCGGGACAAGGGGCTGGCCGGACACCTGCGGGCGCTGCGGGAGGGCCGGGTCTCCGCCGGTGCGGTCAAGGTGGCCGGCATCGGTGCCGCCGCAGCCGTCGCGGCCCTCCTGACCCGCGGCTCCGGCCGCGGGACCGGTGCGCTGGTCGACGGCGTGCTCACCACCGGGCTGGTCGCCGGCACCGCCAACCTGCTCAACCTGCTGGACCTGCGACCCGGGCGCGCGGCCAAGGCCGGGGCGATCGCCGCGGCCGCCGGTCTGGGCGGGCCGGCCGGGAACCTGGTCGCCGGTCCGCTGGGGGCGACCCTCGCGGTGCTGCCCGCCGACCTCGGCGAGCAGGTCATGCTGGGCGACTGCGGCGCGAACGCACTGGGGGCCCTCCTCGGCCTGCGGCTGGCCGGGGCCTCCTCGCGCGGCGCCCGTGCCGGAGCTCTCGCCGCGATCACCGGGCTCACCCTGGCCAGCGAGCGGATCAGCTTCACCCGCGTCATCGAGGCCACCCCCGTGCTCCGCGAGCTGGACCGCCTCGGTCGCCTGGGCCCGTGAGCGCCCGGCAGGTCGCGCGCGGGGTGGCCGGGGCGGCTGCCCTGATCGCGGCGCTCACCGTCCTGGCGCGGCTGGCCGGCTTCGGCCGCACGCTGGTCTTCACCAACACCGTGGGGCCCGGCAGCACCGGTGACGCCTACCTGGCGGCCAACAACGTCCCCAACATCGTCTTCGAGGTCGTCGCCGGCGGTGCGCTGGCCAGTCTGGTCGTGCCGATGCTCGCCGGCGGCATCGCCGCCGGGGACCGCGAGCAGGTCCGGCGCACGGCGTCGGCGCTGCTCGGCTGGACGCTGCTGCTGCTGATCCCGATGGCGGTCGCGCTCGCGGTGCTCGCCGAGCCGATCGCCCGGCTGCTGCTCGGTGGTGGCGACGACGCCGAGGTGGAGCTGGCGAGCCGGTTCCTGCTGGTCTTCGCGCCGCAGGTGGTGCTCTACGGGATCGGCATCGTGCTCACCGGGGTGCTGCAGGCCCACCGGCGGTTCGCCGGTCCGGCGCTCGCACCGCTGCTGTCCAGCGTGGTGGTGGCGACCACGTACCTGGTCTTCGCCGCCATGGGTGGCGGCGGGGACGCCACCGGGCTGTCCACGCCGGCCGAGCTCGTGCTGGGCGTCGGGACGACCCTCGGCGTCGCCGCCCTGGCGCTGAGCCTGCTGGTCCCGCTGCGGGGTCTGCGGCTCGGCCTGCGGCCCGCCCTCCGGTTCCCGGTGGGCGCGGCGCCCCGAGTTCGCCGGCTGGCCGTCGCCGGCGTGCTGACCCTCGCCGGGCAGCAGCTGCTGGCCGCCGTCGCGATCCGGCTGGCCAACGAGGGCGCCCCCAACGGCACGCTCGTCGTGTACGCCGCCGGTCTCACGGTCTTCCTGCTGCCCTGGGCGGCCCTCGCCGTCCCCCTGGCGACGTCGGCCTACCCCGGGCTGGCCGAGCGCGCCGAGCGCGGCGACGAGGCCGCGTACCGCCGCGCGCTGGCCCCGGTCGCCGTGCTGACGGTCGCCGCCTCCGCCGCCGCCGCCGCGGTGCTGGTCGCGACCGCCGGCCCGGTGGCGCGGGTCTTCCTCGCCGCCCAGGGCGACCGCGACGTCGCCGCGCTGCGGGACACCGTCATGGCGTTCGCCCCGGGGCTGCTCGGCTACGGGCTCGTGGCGCTCCTGACCCGTGCCCTCTACGCCCGTGGGCTGTGGAAGGCCCCGACCGCGTGCGTGCTGGGGGGGTGGCTGCTCGCCGTCGCCGCCGACGTCGTCCTCGCCCGGGCGCTGCCCGCCGAGGACCGGGCGCTGGCCCTGGGCCTGGGGCACACGCTGGGCGTCACCGTCGCCGGCGCCGGACTGCTGCTGGTGGTCGCCCGGGTGGCGGGCCCGCCGGCGCTGGACGGCCTGGCGCGCACCGGCCCGGTGGCGCTGCTGGCCGGCACGCTGGGCGGTGCGGCCGGGCTGTGGGTCGCCCGCACGCTCGGCGCGGACCCGGTGCCCGACGGAGGGCTGCTCGCCACGCTCGGGGCCGGGATGCTGGCCGGGGGCACCGTGCTCGTCGTGGCGCTGGCCGTCATGATGGGGACGGCCCGCGCGCAGCTGGTGGGGGCGTTCCGGGAGTTGCGGTCGACGGGCGAGCAGGAGGTACGCAGTGGCTGAGCCGGCCCTGCGGGACCGCCGGATCACCGAGGTGCTGGCCACCAGCACCGGCGGGGTCGGCACCCACGTGCGCTCGGTGCTGCCGACGCTGGTCGCCGCCGGCGCCACCGTCGAGGTCTGCGGGCCCGCGGCCACCGACGAGCTGTTCGGCTTCTCCGGGCGGGGCGCCGGCTTCATCCCCGTCGAGATCTCGGCCGGGCTCGCGCCCGCCGCCGACGCCCGGGCGGTGCAGGCGCTGCGGCGCGCGCTGGCCGGCCGCGACCTCGTGCACGCGCACGGGCTGCGGGCCGGTCTCGTGGCCGCGACCGCGCGCCGGCTGGGCGCTCCCTCGACCCGGCTCGTCCTCACCCTCCACAACGCCCTCCCGGACGGCGGCGGGCTGCGCCGGCGGGTGCTGGAGCAGGCGGAACGCGCCACCGTCCGCGCCGCCGACGTCGTGCTCGCCGCCTCGGCGGACCTGGCGGAGAACGCCCGCCGGCTGGGCGCGCGGGACGTGCGCCTGGCGCCGGTGTCCGCCCCGCCGCTGCCCCCGGCCACCCGCGTCGCCGGCGAGGTCCGCGCCGAGCTGGGGCTCGTCGACGACCGGGCACTCGTCGTGGCGATCGGCCGGCTGCACCCGCAGAAGGGCTACGACGTCCTCCTGGACGCGGTGGCCCGCTGGTCGACCGACCAGCGCCTGCGCCCGGCGCCGCTGGTGGTCGTCGCCGGGGACGGCCCGCTGCACGACGAGCTGGCCGGTCGCATCCGGACCGAGTCCCTGCCGGTGACCCTGCTGGGCCGGCGCGACGACGTCGCCGACCTGCTCGCCGCCGCCGACCTGTGCGTGCTGCCCTCGCGCTGGGAGGCCCGGTCGCTCACCGCCCAGGAGGCCCTCCGCGCCGGGGTGCCGTTGGTGGCCACCCGCACCGGCGGGCTGCCGGAGCTGCTCGGCGACGCCGCCGAGCTGGTCCCGGTCGGCGATGCCGCGGCGCTGGCCGAGGCGGTCGTGCGGGTGCTCGGCGACAGCGCGCACGCCGCCGAGCTCGGTGAGGCCGGGCTCCGGCAGGCGGCCGGCTGGCCCGACGAGGAGGGCACGGCCGCGCAGCTGGTCGGGATCTACCGCGAGCTGCTGGGGACGCCGGCCCGGCCCCGCGCATGAGCGGCCGGGCCGTGCGGACGGTGCGCCGGGCCGCCGCCCTCCTGACGCTGGTCGCGGTCCTCCTGGTGGGTCTGCCGGCCGGGGCGGGCGCGGTGGTGGAGGAGGAGCCCTACGCCGCCGACCGCGTGGTGGTGGTGGGCGTGCCCGGGCTCACCTGGGCCGACCTCGACCCGGGGACCACCCCGCGGCTGTGGGCCCTGGCCGATGAGTCGGCCATCGGGGCGACGTCCGTGCGTGCCGCCCGCTCGACCAGCTGCCTGCTCGACGGCTGGGCGACGCTCGGGGCCGGCAACCGGGCGCGGTTCCCGGGCACCGACGACGGCCTCCCGCCGGTACCGGTGCCCGCTCCCGGCGACACCGGGGAGACCGGCGGCGACCCGGCGGCGGGGGAGGACCCGGGCGACGGCGCGGAGCCGGCTGCGGCCGAGGAGCCGCGGCTGGACACCTCGCTGACCCACTGCGGCCTGCAGGAGCGGGTGGCGGGGGTGGCCCTCGGCGATCCGCAGGCCACCGTCGCCCGGATCGCCGAGGACGAGGGCACCGTCCGCTTCGGCGCCGAGCCCGGCGCCCTGGGGGAGGCGGTCGGCTGCGCCGCGGTCGTCGGCCGGGCCCCCGCCCTGGCCGCCGCGGTGCCGGGGGTGCGGCTGAGCACCGCGCCCGCCCTGCCCGGGGAGCCGGGCGAGCTGGCCGAGCTGCTCGGGTCCTGCCCGCTGGGCCTGATCTCCCTGGACCAGCTGACCGACGCCGGTGTGCCGGGCGCCGAGCCCACGGACGACGGCACCCGGCCCGAGCCCCGGGCCGCCGCGTTGGGCCGCATCGACGAGGCGCTGGGGCGGGTACGGGCCGCGGTCGACGAGATGCCGGGGGACACCCTGCTGCTGCTCGCCGGCATCTCCGAGGTCAACGACGGCCGTCCCCAGCTGCACGTCGGGATCGCCACCGGTCCGGGGTTCGAGGCGGGCTGGCTGACGTCGGCGAGCACCGGGCGGGCGCCGTTCGTGCAGCTGATCGACGTGGCCCCGACCGCCCTGCGGGCCCTGGGCCTCCCGTCGCCGCCGTCGATGAACGGGCAGCCGTGGCGCAGCACGGGGGAGCGGCCGGCCCTCGCCGAGGCGGTCGACGAGCTGGAGCGGGTCAACACCGCGGCGATCACCCACCACCGCAACACCGGTGGGTTCTTCTGGACCTTCGTGCTGGTCGGCGCGGCCGTCGTCGGGCTGGGCATCCTCCTGGTCACCACCGGCCGGCGGCGCCGGCCGCCCGGCACCTGGCCCGGGGCCCGGCGGGCCCTGCGGCTGTTCTGCCTGGCGGCGGCCGCGCTGCCCGTGGCCACCTACCTGGCGGGGCTCGCGCCGTGGGAGCGCGCCGGCGCGCCGCTGGCCGCGCTCGTGGCCGCCGTCGTCGTCGCCGACCTGGTCGTGGCGGCCGTCGCGGCCCTGGGGCCCTGGCGGCGGCGCCCGCTGGGGCCGCCGCTGGTGGTCCTGGCCGTCACCCTCGCCACCCTGGTCGCCGACGTGCTCACCGGCTCCCCGCTCGAGCTCAACGGGCCACTGGGCTACGACGCGGTCGTCGCCGGGCGGTTCACCGGCTACGGCAACCTGACCTTCGGGCTGCTGTCGGTGAGCGCGCTGACGGTGACCGCGGCCCTCGCCACGGCGGTGGGCCGGCGGGCCGCCCCGGAGCGGCGCCGGACCCGCACCGCGGCGGTGGTCGTCGGCGCCGGGCTGCTCGCCGTCGTCCTGATCGGGGCACCACCGCTCGGCCGGGACTTCGGCGGGGTGCTGGCGGCCCTGCCCGGGTTCCTGCTGCTGGCGATGCTGCTGACCCGCGTGCGCGTGACGGTCGTCCGGCTGATCGCCATCCTCGCCGCCGCCGTCCTCGCCGTGGGGACGGTCGCGGTGCTGGACTGGCTGCGCCCGGCCGGCGAGCGCACCCACCTCGGCCGCTTCGTCGAGCAGGTGCTCAGCGGCGAGGCGTGGACGGTGGTGACCCGGAAGGCCGCGGCGAACATCGGCATCCTGCTCGGCAGCCCGCTGGCCTGGATGCTGCCGGTCGCCCTGGTCGCCGCGGTCTGGCTGCTGCGGCCCGGCGGCCCGCTGCGCAGCGCCGGCGGTACCGCGGTGGCCGGGCCGGGCGGTCTGACGCCGGCCGACACCGCCGTGCTGCGGGCCGCGCTGCTGGCCGTCGCCCTGAGCCTGACCATCGGTGCGGCGGTGAACGACTCCGGCGTGGCACTCCCGGCGACCGCCGCGGCGCTGCTGGTCCCGCTGCTCGTGTGGCTCGTGGTCGCCCCGGACGCCGGGCACCCCGCGAGGGGGGAGACGCCGGGTGGCGCGCCCCACTCCGGGCGGGCGGAGGATGCTGGTCGTGTTACGGTCGTCTCCCGTGGGTCGACCGTCTGGAACACGTGATCTCGGGCTTCTGCACAACACCCAGCCGACGAAGTTCGTCTTCGTCACCGGCGGTGTCGTGTCCTCTCTCGGCAAGGGGTTGACGGCCAGCTCGCTGGGCGCCCTCCTGGCCAGCCGTGGCCTCCGCGTCACGATGCAGAAGCTGGACCCCTACCTCAACGTGGACCCCGGGACGATGAACCCGTTCCAGCACGGCGAGGTGTTCGTCACCGAGGACGGCGCCGAGACCGACCTGGACATCGGCCACTACGAGCGGTTCCTCGACACCGACCTCAGCGGCAGCGCGAACGTCACCACCGGTCAGGTGTACTCCGACGTGATCGCCAAGGAGCGGCGCGGCGAGTACCTCGGCGACACCGTGCAGGTGATCCCGCACATCACCAACGAGATCAAGGCCCGGATCCTCGCCGGCGCCGACAGCGCCGAGCGCGTGGACGTGGTGATCACCGAGATCGGCGGCACGGTCGGCGACATCGAGTCGCTGCCCTTCCTCGAGGCCGCCCGCCAGGTCCGCCACGAGATCGGCCGGGACAACTGCTTCTTCCTGCACATCTCGCTGATCCCCTTCATCGCCCCGTCCGGTGAGCTGAAGACCAAGCCGACGCAGCACTCCGTCGCCGCGCTGCGCAGCATCGGCATCCAGCCCGACGCCCTGGTCTGCCGGTCGGACCGGGAGATCAACGAGGGGCTCAAGCGCAAGATCAGCCTGATGTGCGACACCGACGCCGAAGGGGTCATCTCCTGCCCCGACGCGCCGTCGATCTACGACATCCCGAAGGTGCTGCACCGCGAGGGGCTCGACGCCTACGTCGTCCGCCGGCTCGGCCTGCCGTTCCGGGACGTCGACTGGACGGTGTGGGGCGACCTGCTGGACCGGGTGCACGCGCCGAAGCGGACCGTCACGATCGCGCTGGTCGGCAAGTACATCGACCTGCCCGACGCCTACCTCTCGGTCACCGAGGCGCTGCGGGCGGGCGGCTTCGCCCACCGCAGCCGGGTGCAGATCCGCTGGGTGCCGTCGGACGACTGCGAGACCCCGGAGGGCGCGGAGAAGGCGCTGGCCGGCGTCGACGGCGTCTGCATCCCCGGCGGCTTCGGCGTCCGCGGCATCGAGGGCAAGCTGGGCGCCATCCGGCACGCGCGGGTCAACGGCGTGCCCACCCTGGGCCTGTGCCTGGGGCTGCAGTGCATGGTCATCGAGACCGCGCGCAACCTGGCCGGGATCGAGGGCGCGAACTCCACCGAGTTCGACCCGGAGACCCCCGACGCGGTCATCTCCACGATGGCGACCCAGCTCGACGTGGTCGCCGGCCGCGGTGACATGGGTGGCACCATGCGGCTGGGCAGCTACCCGGCCCACCTGCAGAAGGGCTCGGTGGTCGCCGCCGCGTACGGCGCCACCGAGATCACCGAGCGGCACCGGCACCGCTACGAGGTCGCCAACGCCTACCGGGACCGGCTCGGCGAGGCCGGGCTGGTCTTCTCCGGCACCTCGCCCGACGGCCTGCTGGTCGAGTTCGCCGAGCTGCCGCGCGAGGTGCACCCGTTCTTCGTCGGCACCCAGGCACACCCCGAGCTGAAGAGCCGGCCGACCCGCCCGCACCCGCTGTTCGCGGCGTTCGTGCAGGCGGCGGTGGACTTCCAGGAGGCCGCCCGCCTGCCGGTGCCGGCCGACGAGGCAGAGAAGGTCGGCATCTGATGGGCCAGGAGGAGCCCGACGCCCACGAGTACCGGGTCCTGGCCTCCGAGCCGGTGTACGAGGGCCGGGTCATCCAGCTGCGCAAGGACACCGTGGCCATGCCCGGCGGCGGGGACAGCGTCCGCGAGGTGGTCCACCACCCCGGGGCCGTCGCGGTCGTGGCCGTCGACGACGAGGGGCACGTGGTGCTGCTCCGCCAGTACCGGCACCCGGTCGGGGACTACCTGTGGGAGCTCCCCGCCGGCCTCCGGGACGCCGACGGCGAGCCGCCGCTGGAGACCGCCAAGCGGGAGCTGGCCGAGGAGGCCCGCCTCGCCGCCCAGCGGTGGTCGCTGCTGACGACGCACTACAGCAGCCCCGGGTTCTGCGACGAGATGGTGCTGATCTACCTGGCCGAGGGGCTCGGCGACGTCGACCGGCCCGAGGGGTTCACCGTCGAGCACGAGGAGCTGGACATGACCGTCGAGCGGGTGCCGCTCGCCGACGCCGTCCAGCGGGTGTTCGACGGCGGGATCCGGAACGCCGCCGCCGTCGTGGGGCTGCTCGCCGCTGCGCAGGCGCGGGTGGCGGCCCCACGACTCCGCGACGTCGACGCGACCTGAGCGGCCCGGCGCCACGTCGTCAGCGCGGGTCGGAGGTGCTGCCCGCCGCGGGGCGGAGTCCGAGGCGGTCCAGCTCCAGGCGCGCCAGCGCCCGCACCGCCGTGGGGTCGCCGGACCGCCACGCCGCGCCGGTCCCCGGGGGCAGCGCCGCCAGCTGCGCGAGCGGCGCGGTCGCGGCGGCCCGCAGCGCCAGCACGTCGAGGTCGGCGCCGGAGGTTCGCAGCCGGGCGGCGGCCCCCGCCTCCCGGGCGTACCGCAGCCGCCACGGCAGCCAGCGCAGCAGCAGCCAGCCGACCGGCAGCAGCACGAGCACGACGGCCAGGATCGCGCCCAGCGTGTCCACGGCGTCCTGAGCCGACTGCCCGGCCCCGCGCACGGACCCGCCGGCGTCGCCGAGCGCCGCGAACGGGGTGGCGAGCTCGTCCCCGACGACCGGCACGCCCCCGGCCGCGGAGGCGGCCGACGCCATGGATCCCGAGACCGACCGGCCGAGGCCCTCGACCGCGCGCCCGGGCTCGGCCAGCAGCAGGACCGCGCCGTGCGCGGCCCGTGCCACGAGCACCCACAGCACCGTCCACGCCAGGATGCCCAGGTCAGCGGCGAGCTGACGGGCCCGGAGGGCGGGGTGCTCGGCGTAGCAGCGCATGGACGGTCCTCCGGGAAGGGGTGGGCGGCCCCGTCATCGTGGGCCAGCGCCGCGTGCCCGGCAGCGCGACGGCCGCTGCGCGGGGGGAACGCGGAACGGTCACGAATCGGCGCTCGGCCCGGGACGGGGACGGCCGGCGTGCCTACACTCCGGCGAGGCCCGCCCCGACCGGGCGGCCCACGACGCGGTGGGGTGCCCCGTCACGCTCGGGAGCGGCCCGTCGGGACCAGGAGTGAGTCGATGCGGGTCGGGGTTCCCCGAGAGGTCAAGAACCGGGAGTACCGGGTGGCGCTCACCCCGGCCGGGGTGACGGAGCTGACGCGGGCCGGGCACGAGGTGCTGGTGGAGCAGGCAGCGGGCGAGGGCTCCTCGATCCCGGACGCCGACTTCACCGCCGCGGGGGCGCGGATCGTCGCCTCCGCCGACGACGTGTGGGCCGACGCCGACCTGCTGCTCAAGGTCAAGGAGCCGGTGGCCGAGGAGTACGGCCGGCTGCGCTCGGGCCAGACGCTGTTCACCTACCTGCACCTGGCCGCGTCGCAGGAGTGCACCGAGGCGCTCGTCGCCTCCGGCACCACCGCGATCGCCTACGAGACGGTGCAGACCGCGGACGGCGCCCTGCCGCTGCTCGCCCCCATGTCGGAGGTCGCGGGCCGCATGGCGCCACAGGTCGGCGCACACTGCCTGGAGCGGGCGCACGGGGGCCGGGGGGTCCTCCTCGGTGGGGTCTCCGGGGTGTACGCCGCCAAGGTGGTCGTCATCGGCGCCGGCGTCTCCGGCATGAACGCCGCGGCCATCGCGCTCGGCATGCAGTCCGAGGTCGTCGTCATGGACCGGGACATCGACAAGCTGCGCGCCGCCGACCGGATCTACCAGGGCCACCTGCAGACCGTCGCCTCCAACGCCTACGAGGTGGAACGCGCCGTGCTGGACGCCGACCTCGTGATCGGCGCGGTGCTCGTGCCCGGCGCCAAGGCCCCCACCCTGGTGAGCAACGAGCTGGTCGCCCGGATGAAGCCCGGCTCGGTGCTGGTCGACATCGCCGTCGACCAGGGGGGCTGCTTCGAGGACTCCCGGCCCACCACCCACGACGAGCCGACGTTCCGCGTGCACGACTCGGTCTTCTACTGCGTCGCCAACATGCCGGGTGCGGTACCCAACACCTCGACGCACGCGCTGACCAACGTCACGCTGCCCTACGTGATGGCACTGGCCAACGAGGGAACCTCGGCCGCCGTCCGGCGCGACCCCGCGCTCGCGCACGGGGTGAACGTGGTCGCCGGCCAGGTCGTGCTGCCCGAGGTGGCCGAGGCCCACGGCATGACCGCCGTGCCGCTCCAGGAGGTGCTCCACTGACGAGCGCGCTGTCCGCCGGCCCCGCCGTCGAGCGGGTCGTGACCGGCTACCTCGACCACCTGACCGTCGAGCGGGGCCTGGCGGCCAACACCATCGCCTCCTACCGGCGGGACCTGCGGCGCTACACCGAGTACCTCGGGGCCGCGGGTGTCGGCGGCCTGCGGGAGGTCGCCGAGTCAGACGTCGCGGGCTTCCTCGCCGCGTTGCGCCGGGGCGACGACGACCACCCGCCGCTGTCGGCGACGTCGGCCGCCCGCGCCGTCGTGGCCGTGCGCGGGCTGCACAAGTTCGCCCTGCTGGACGGGCTGGTGCCCGACGACGTCGCGCACGAGGTGCGTCCGCCCACGCCGGCCCGGCGCCTGCCGAAGGCCATCCCGGTGGAGTCCGTGATCGCCCTGATCGAGGCGGCCGGCGCGCTGGAGGGCCCCCGCGGGCTGCGCGACCGGGCGCTGCTCGAGGTGCTGTACGGGACCGGTGCGCGCATCTCGGAGGCGGTGGGCCTCGCCGTCGACGACCTCGACCGCGGGCAGAGCACCGTCCGGCTGGCGGGCAAGGGCGGCAAGGAGCGAGTGGTGCCGGTCGGCAGCTACGCGCTGCGCGCGGTCGAGGAGTACCTGGTGCGGGCCCGCCCGGCCCTGGCGGCCAACGGCACGGCCGGTGTCCGCGGGGGCGCGTTGTTCCTCAACGTGCGGGGCGGCCCGCTGTCCCGGCAGAGCGCCTGGTCCATCCTCCGGACGGCGGCGGAGCGGGCCGCGGGAGCGGGCGGGCTGGACCCGACGGCGATCTCCCCACACACCCTGCGGCACTGCTTCGCGACCCACCTGCTGGACGGCGGCGCCGACGTCCGCGTCGTCCAGGAACTGCTCGGCCACGCCTCGGTGACGACCACGCAGGTGTACACGCTGGTGACCGTGGACCGGCTCCGCGAGGTGTACGCGACGAGTCACCCACGCGCCCTGAACTGACAGACCGACGGCGGATCGTTCGGCGAAAGTTGCGGACGATTCGGCTTGAGTAGTCACACTGGTTGGCATTCGTCGCCATGTCGACACGTCGACGGCGTGCCGCCTTGGGAAGGTCTGCCCTCCTCCCTAGCGTCTCTCCTACCCGAGCGGACAGACGGCTGACCGCACCCCGGAACGTCCGGGCCGGGCATGAGCTGGAGGCGACTACCCATGGCGATCCGAGCGGACGCGGCCTCTGCCGTCGCGCGCCCGCACGACACCGACCCCGAGATGGGGGCGGCCGCGCTGCGGCTGGACCCGGCACGAGCGCGTCAGCGCCGGCTGCCGGACCCCAAGCCGCTGACCGAGCACGGCCCGGCCCGCGTCATCGCGATGTGCAACCAGAAGGGCGGCGTCGGCAAGACGACGTCCACCATCAACCTGGGCGCCGCGCTGGTCGAGTTCGGGCGCAAGGTGCTGCTCATCGACCTCGACCCCCAGGGTGCGCTGTCGGTGGGGCTGGGCGTCCCGGCGCAGAACATGGACCGGACGATCTACAACGTCCTCATGGAGCGGCGGACCAGCCTGCGCGACGTGCGGGTGGCCACCGACATCCCGGGCCTGGACCTCGTGCCCAGCAACATCGACCTGTCCGCCGCGGAGGTGCAGCTGGTCAGCGAGGTCGCCCGCGAGCAGACCCTGCTCCGGGTGCTCGCCGACGTCGTCGACGAGTACGACTACATCCTCATCGACTGCCAGCCCTCGCTCGGCCTGCTGACGGTCAACGCCCTCACCGCCGCCCAGGGCGTCGTGATCCCGTTGGAGTGCGAGTTCTTCTCGCTGCGCGGCGTGGCCCTGCTGGTCGACACGATCGACAAGGTCAAGGAGCGGCTCAACCCGTCGCTGGAGATCAACGGCATCCTCGCCACCATGTACGACTCCCGGACCGTGCACTGCCGGGAGGTGTTCAGCCGCGTCGTCGAGGCGTTCGGCGACACCGTCTTCCAGACCGTCATCCAGCGCACCGTGCGGTTCCCGGAGACCACGGTCGCCGGGCAGCCGATCACCACGTGGGCCCCCACGTCGACGGGCGCCGCGGCGTACCGCGACCTCGCCAAGGAGGTGCTCGCACTGTGATCGAGCGTGCGGGATCACACATGGGTGCAGCGACTCAGGTCATGCTGCCGACGAGCGACGGCGAAGAGGTGTCGGCATGACGCGCCGGCCCGTTCTCCCGGGTGCCTCGGAGCTGTTCCGCCGCACCGACACCGCGTCCGCCGCGGAGGTCACCGAGCTGCCCAGCCTGCCGACGCCGGCCAGCTCCCCGGCGCTGCGCAGCGCCCGCCGCGGCGGCGAGTCCGCCGCGGAGGCAGCCGCGTCGCTGACCCTCGTCCCGGGCGGGGCGCAGCCGGCCGACGACCTCGCCGCCTTCCGCGGCGCGGCCGCCGAGCCGGCCCCGGCCCCGGTCCTGCAGCCGAAGGTCGCCACCCGTGGTCGGCCGGCCCGCGGCCGCGCGGAGCGGACCAAGCACGACGAGAAGATCACCGTCTACATCTCCGCCGACGAGCTGCTGGCCCTCGAGTCCGCGCGGCTGACGCTGCGCGCCCACCACGGGCTGGCCGCCGACCGCGGGCGGATCGTCCGCGAGGCGATCTCGGTGCTGCTGGCCGACCTCGGCGAGCGCGGCGAGGACGCCGTCCTGGTCCGCCGCCTCCAGGGCAGGTGAGGGCCGGACGCCTACCCTCGGCGTCCGTGAGCGAGAGCACCGGAGCGGTTCCGCCGGCCGACGAGGCCGCCGGAGCCGCTCCGGCTCGTTTCACCGTCAAGCTCACCAACTTCGAAGGTCCGTTCGACCTGCTGCTGCAGCTGATCGGCAAGCACAAGCTCGACGTCACCGAGATCGCGCTGTCGACGGTCACCGACGAGTTCATCGCCCACCTGCGGGCGCTGGGCGACGAGCTCGACCTCGACCAGGCCAGCGAGTTCCTGGTGGTCGCGTCCACGCTGCTCGACCTCAAGGCCGCCCGGCTGCTGCCGGCCGCCGAGGTCGACGACGAGGAGGACCTGGAGCTGCTCGAGGCGCGCGACCTGCTCTTCGCCCGGCTGCTGCAGTACAAGGCCTACAAGCAGGCGGCGGCGTTCCTGCGCGAGCGCGAGGCCGCAGCGGCCCGGCGGTTCCCGCGGCAGGCCGGGCTCGAGCCGCGGTTCGCCGAGCTGGTGCCCGAGGTCTCGCTGGAGCTGACCCCCCAGCAGTTCGCCGCGCTCGCCGCCCGGGCGCTGGCGCCCAAGGTGCCCGAGACGGTGAGCGTCTCCCACCTGCACGCGCCGCCGGTCAGCGTCTCGGAGCAGCTGCTGCTGGTCCGCAACCACCTGGTCCGCTCGGGCACCGCGAGCTTCCGCGCGCTCACGGCCGACTGCGGGCACACGCTGGAGGTGGTGGCCCGGTTCCTGGCGCTGCTCGAGCTGTACCGGCAGCAGCGCGTCGTGTTCGAGCAGCTGACGCCGCTGGGCGACCTGCACGTGCGGTGGACCGGCGACACCGTCCCCGACCCGGCCGGTGCGCCGGCCCCCGATGCCGACGAGGAGTACGGGTGACCGACGACCGCCCCGAGCAGGACCGCCCCGAGCAGGACCGCCCCGAGCAGGACCGCGCCGAGCAGGACCGTGCCCCCATCTCGTGGGAGGCGCTCGCCGCCGAGCTGGCCGCCACCCGCGAGGAGGCGGCCCGGCGCGGCGACGACGACCCCACCGCCTGGGACGCCGTGGCCGCGGAGCTGGCGGCCCGGGTCGCCGAGCGCCCGGTGGGGGAGCAGCCGGTCCCCGCCGTCCCGGCCGACGACGAGCCGGGCCGGCTCCCGGAGCCGGCAGCCTTGCCCGCGCCGGAGCCGGAGCCGGAGCCCGAGCCGGAGCCGCTGGAGCTGCTGGACCCGGTCGAGCTGCTCGGTGGGCTGGAGGCGCTGCTGTTCGTGATGGACGACCCGGTGGACACCGACACCCTCGCGGCCGCGCTGCGCTGCCCGGCCGACCAGGTGCGCGCGGGGCTGGCGGAGCTGGCAGCGGGCTACGACGCGCGCTCGGCCGGGATCGTGCTGCGCCGGGTGGGGGAGGGGTGGCGGCTCTACACCCGCGAGGAGCACGCCGCCGTCGTCGAGCGGCACCTGGTCGACGGCCAGCGCAGCCGGCTCACCCAGGCGGCCCTGGAGACCCTCGCGGTCATCGCCTACCGGCAGCCGGTGACCCGCGCCCGGGTGTCGGCCATCCGGGGTGTCGGGGTGGACGGCGTGATGCGCACGCTGCTCACCCGCGGTCTCGTGCACGAGGTCGGCAGCGACCCCGACAGCGGCGGCGGTCTCTACGCGACGACGCCGCTGTTCCTCGAGCGGCTGGGCCTCAGCGGCCTCGACCAGCTGCCCGAGCTCGCGCCGCTGCTGCCGGAGACCGCCACGGTGCTCGACGAGCACCCCGACGTCTGATCGTCGGGCAGCCCGGGCGCCCGGGTCAGGAGCGGGAACGGCGCGGGGGCACGAAGCAGACGGCGGAGGCCACGAAGGTCGCGATCCCGGCGGCCAGCGCGACGCGCAGGGCGGTCCCCGACGCCGCGGTCGACGCCGGGCCGCTGCCGACCCAGAACGCGCCGAGGAGGAGGAGGGAGACCACCGCCAGCGGCGCCCCGATCCGCGCATCGCGCCTGCGGCCCGCCGCGTCGCCCGGCGCGCGCAGGGACACGAGGAGCACGACCAGCGCGATCCCCGAGAGGGCGAGACCGAGCAGGCCCGCCAGGCCGGCGCCGATGTTCGCACCGTCCTCCGGGTCCCCGGTCGCGAGGGCGAGCGCGAACAGCGCCCACGCGATCGTCGCCACCGCGGCGAGGACCAGGCCGACCGTGCGCGTGCCGTTCATGGGGGCATCCTGGAACGGCCGGGCCGCCGGACACCAGCCTTTCGGCCGGGTGTCGCCCGTGCGGGGCGGCGCGCGGCGGACCGCGCCGGGCGCGGGTGGGAGACTGGGCGGCGATGAGCGACGCGACCCCGAACGACGAGAGCACCACCGCGGCCGGCGACGGCTGGTCCGAGGACATGGAACTGGCCCCTGCGCACCCGGGCGACCGGCCGGCCGCCGGCCCCGGTGACGACCGGCAGGGCGAGCGACTGCAGAAGGTGCTGGCCCGGGCCGGTGTCGCGTCGCGCCGCGTCGTCGAGGAGATGATCGACGCCGGCCGGATCGCGGTGAACGGCGAGCAGGTGCGCGTGCAGGGCATGCGGGTCGACGCGCAGCACGACAAGATCGCCGTCGACGGCGTGCGCCTGGAGATCCGGGACGACCGGGTCACCTACGCGCTGAACAAGCCACCGGGCGTCATCACCGCGATGAGCGACGACCGCAACCGCCCCACCGTCGGCGACATGGTGGGCGACCTGGCCAAGGGGCTGGTGCACGTCGGCCGGCTCGACCAGGACACCGAGGGGCTGCTGCTGGTCACCAACGACGGCGAGCTGGCCCACCGCCTGGCGCACCCGAGCTACGAGGTGCGCAAGACGTACCTGGCCCAGGTGTCGGGGTCGGTGCCCCGCGACCTCGCCCGGCGGCTGCGGTCGGGCATCGACCTGGACGACGGGCCGGTGAAGGTCGACTCGTTCCGCGTGGTCGACACCCACGCCGGCCAGTCGGTGGTCGAGGTCGTGCTGCACGAGGGCCGCAAGCACATCGTCCGCCGGCTGCTGGCCGCGGTGCACCTGCCGGTCTCGCGGCTGACCCGGACGGCGGTCGGCCCGATCGAGCTGCGGGCCATGCGGTCGGGCACCATCCGCCGGCTCAGCCGGCAGGAGGTCGGCGCGCTCGAGGAGATCGTCGGGCTCTGAGCCCGCCGGGCCGGCGTCTGGTGGCGGACGCCGGCCCGCCGTCACGCCGGGGCCACCTTGACGGGGGTGGTGAGCACGCGGTCGGCGCCGACGAACCGCTCCGGGCCGGTGAGCCGCACCGGCGCGATCAGCCGCAGGTCCTCGCTCGAGGTGCCCACCGACAGCAGCAGGTCGCCCGGCTCCACGACCCGCCGCAGATCACGGCCGGTGAACGACGCCCGGTCGGTGTGCACCGTGAAGGTGACGCGCGCCGAGGCCCCGGCCGCCAGCTCGACGCGGCTGAACCCGATCAGCCGGCGCACCGGCTGGACGACGCCGGCCACCGGGTCGGAGAGGTAGAGCTGCACCACCTCGGTGCCGGCCCGGTCCCCGGTGTTGGTGACGGTGCAGGCGACGGTGACCGTGCCGTCGGTGGGCACCTCGGCGGGCGCCCGCAGGTCGTCGAGGGCGAAGGCGGTGTACGACAGCCCGAAGCCGAACGGGAACAGCGGGGTCGGGTCCGCGGAGCTGATGCCGCCGGCCCGGCCGAGCGCAGGGCTCAGGTACGTGGCGGGGGAGCCGCCCGGCGTGCGGGGCACCTGCACCGGCAACTTGCCCGACGGGTTCACCCGGCCGCTCAGCACACCGGCGACAGCGCCGGAGCCCTCCTCGCCCGGGAAGAACGCCTGCACCACCGCCTTGGCCCGGCCGACCACCTCGCCGAGCGCGTAGGGGCGACCGCTGAGCAGCACGACCACGACCGGTGTGCCGGTGGCCAGCAGCGCGTCGAGCAGCTCGGACTGGACGCCGGGGAGCCGCAGGTCGTCGGCGTCGCATCCCTCGCCGGAGGTGCCGCGGCCGAACAACCCGGAGACGTCGCCGACGACGGCGACGCAGACCTCGGCGTCCTCGGCGGCACGGACCGCCTCGGCGATGCCCGACCGGTCGGGCTGCTGGACCGAGCAGCCGCGGGCGGAGGTGACCGTGGCGCCGGGGTACTCGCTGCGCACCGCGTCGAGCAGCGTCGGCAGCTCGATGCCCAGTGGCACCTCGGGGTGCTGCACGCCCACGTGGTTGGGGAAGGCGTAACAGCCCATCAGTGACAGCACCTCGTCGGCGCACGGGCCGACCACGGCGACCGACGCCGGCTCGCGGAGCGGCAGCAGACCCGCGGAGTTGTCCAGCAGCACGACCGACCGCTCGGCCATGGTTCGGGCCAGCGCCCGCATGTGCGGCGGGTCGAGGTCGGGCGTCCGGCCCTCGCGCAGCACCTCGGGCTCCGGGTCCCAGCCGGCGTCGAGCAGACCGAGCTCCCCCTTCTGGCGCAGCACCCGCTCGACGGCGCGGTCGACGAGCTCGACCGGCAGCTCACCGGTGCGCAGCTTCTCCAGCAGCGGTTCGCCGTAGCAGCGCACGGTGGGCAGCTCGACGTCCACGCCGGCGGCCAGGGCCAGCGCGGCGGCCTCGCCGGGCGAGCCGGCCACGCCCTGCGTCGTCTGCAGGAAGGAGATGCCGAAGTAGTCGGCCACCACGACGCCGTCGAAGCCCAGCTCCCCGCGCAGCAGGTCGGTGAGCAGGCCGGCGTCGGCGGCCGGCGGCATCCCGTCGACGGCGGCGTAGGAGTGCATGACCGACCGCGCGCCACCCTCGCGCAGCGCCGTCTCGAACGGCGGCAGGACGACGTCGGCGAACTCGCGCGGGCCCAGGTGGACGGGGGCGTGGTTGCGGCCGGACCGGGAGGCCGCGTAACCGGCGAAGTGCTTGAGCGTGGCGACGACGCCGGCACTCTCCAGGCCCCGCGTGTACGCCGCGCCGAGGACGGCGACGAGGTACGGGTCCTCGCCGATGGTCTCCTCGGTGCGCCCCCACCGGTGGTCGACCGCGACGTCGAGCACGGGGGAGAGGCCCTGGTGGACGCCGACCGAGCGCATCAGCGCACCGATGCCGGCGGCCATGGTGCGCACCGTCCCGGGGTCGAACGAGGCCCCCCACGACAGCGGCACCGGGAAGACCGTGGCCTGCCAGGCGGTGAACCCGGCCAGGCACTCCTCGTGCGCGATCGCCGGGATGCCGAGCCGGGAGCCCGCCACCAGGTCGCGCTGCGTCTGGGCCAGCACCCTGGTCGCGGTCAGCGGCTCGACCGGCCCGGTGCCGAACACCCGGGTGAGCTGCCCGAGCCCGGGCTTGGTCAGCTCCTCCCACGGAGGCAGCGGCTCGCTGAACTCGTGCTGGTTGGGCGCGACGTCCTCACCCTCGCCGATGGCCGTCCACACCCCGTAGAGCTGGGCGACCTTCTCCTCGAGCGTCATCGCCGCCATGAGGGCGGACACCCGCTCGGGCAGCGGTCGGGTCGGGTCGGTCCAGGGGAGGGGGCTCGGCTCCGGGACGGCGGGAACCGCGGGCTCGATCACGGACGGTGCTCCAGGGGTGCGGGGGAGGAGGTCAGCGCGGGCGCGCTGCGGTGGAGGCGCGGGGGACGAGGGAGGTGGCCAGCTCCATCCGCTGGGTGTCGAGCTGGCCGCCGGTGATCAGCCGGTGCAGCATCCGGCCGGCCATGCGCCCCATGTCGGCCAGCGGCTGGCGGACCGTGGTCAGCGGCGGGGAGGACCAGCGGGCCATCGGCAGGTCGTCGAAGCCGACGACCGACAGGTCGCCGGGCACGGAGAGCCCGGCCTGGCGGGCGGCCTCCAGGACGCCGAAGGCCTGCTCGTCGCTGCCGGCGAAGATCGCCGTCGGCCGATCGGGCAGCTCCAGCAGCGTCCGCGCCTGGTCGTAGCCGCCCTCGTGGTGGAAGTTGCCGTGCCGGACCAGCTCGGGGTCCACGCCGATGCCCGCCCGCTCCAGCGCGGCGCGGTAGCCGTCGATGCGGGCGCGGCTGCACAGGAACGCCTCGGGGCCGCCGACGACGGCGATCCGGCGGTGGCCCAGCTCGATGAGGTGCTCGGTGGCCGCCAGGCCGCCGGCCCAGTTCGTCGCGCCGACGCTGGGCACGTCCTGCCCGGGCATGTCGACCGGGTCGATGACGACCACGGGCAGGTGCGAGCCGCCCAGCCGGCGCTGGTCGGCGGTGGTCAGCCGGGAGGTGACCACGAGGGCACCCTGCCGGCCGCCGTTGATCAGCGACTGCACCCAGTCGGCGCCGGGCGCGCGGGCCAGGGTGGTGACGACGACGTCGAGCTCGCTCTCGGTGATGCCGCGCAGGATCTCCACCGCCCACGGGCTGTCCAGCGCGGTGAAGACCACGTCGACCAGCGGCCGGTCCGTGCCGGGGGCCCTGCGCACGAGCGGGACGTAGTTGTGCTCCTCGAGCAGCTGGAGCACCAGCGCGCGGGTCGCGGGGGCGACGTCCTGCCGCCCGTTGACCACCTTGGACACGGTCGGCAGCGAGACCCCGGCGGCGGCCGCGATGCTGGCCAGCGTGGGCCGGCCCAGCTGGTGAGTGGCCACCGGGCACCCCTTCCTGTCGATGTCCCGCGGGCGATCCGCCGGCGCTGCCCAGCGGTCCGGACCGTGGTCCGCATCACCGTGGCAGGCCAGCACAAGGTATCGAAAGTTTCGAAGCTCCGAAACCCTGACTGGGGCAGAGTCGCACCATGGCCCGTACCTGCGCTCGGCGTCAAGTGGTGCCGAACGGGGTGGCGGGGCCCAGGATCACGCCGGAGTAACGACCTCGTTGACACCCATGGTGACCGGGCTTACATTCTCGCAACTGCTCGAAACTTTCGGTTTTCAACGACGAAACAGGAAGGTGGCGGTGGGGATGTCCTCCCGGCGTCTGACCCGTACGGCCTGGCAGGCCGGCGCGCTCCTCATGGCAGGCACTCTGGTCGCCTGCGGCTCTTCGGGCCCCGGTGGTGGCGGCGACGGGGGAGGTGGCGGCGGCACCGGCCAGGTCTGGGCCCTGGAGGACGCCGCGCTCAACCCGATCGAGGAGGCCTCGATCGAGCGCTTCAACGAGAGCTCCGACGCCGGCGAGCTCGAGCTGGCCACGTTCGGCAACGACCCGTACAAGCAGCGCCTGCGCGTCGCCATCGGCTCGCCCAACGCCCCTGACCTCTTCTTCAACTGGGGTGGTGGCAACCTCAAGGAGTACGTCGACGCGGGCGAGGTGGAGGACCTGACCCCGCTGCTCGACGAGAACCCGGAGCTGCGCGAGGCCTTCCTGCCCAGCGTGCTCGCCGGCGCCGAGCTCGACGGCAACGTCTACGGCCTGCCGATGCGCGGCATGCAGCCGGTGATGCTCTTCTACAACGACGCCGTCCTCGAGTCCGCCGGCGTCGAGGTCCCGCAGACCTGGGACGAGCTGCTCGCCGCGGTCGACGCCCTCAAGGCCGCCGGCGTCACGCCGATCGCGCTGGCCGGCACCCAGGCCTGGACCGAGCTCATGTGGATCGAGTACATCCTCGACCGCGTCGGCGGCCCGGAGGTCTTCCAGGCCATCCGTGACGGCGAGGAGGGCGCCTGGGAGGACCCGGCGGTCCTGGAGGCCCTGACGATGCTGCGCGAGCTCATCGACCGTGGAGCCTTCGGCAACGACTTCGCCTCCGTCGGCTACGACGTCGGTGGCGCCTCGACGATCCTGGCCCAGGGCGGTGCCGGGTTCCACCTCATGGGCTCGTGGGAGTACACCAACCAGCTCAACGACAGCCCCGAGTTCGTCGAGGCCGGCGACCTGGGGTGGGCGACCTTCCCGGCGATCGAGGGCGGCGAGGGTGACCCGTCCAACCTCGTGGGCAACGTGTCGAACTTCTACTCCCTCACCACCTCGTCGGAGAACAAGGAGGCGGCCCGCGAGTACCTGCGGACCGCGCTGACCGACGACGAGTACATCTCCGACCTCATCGAGGCCGGTGACGTGCCGCCGGTGCAGGGCGTCCGTGACCAGCTGGCGGAGACCGAGAACGGCGACTACGCGACGTTCATCTACGACGCGACGGTCGATGCGGACAACTTCCAGCTGTCCTGGGACCAGGACCTGCCGGCCGACGAGGCGACCGAGATGCTGACCCAGCTGGAGCAGCTGTTCCTCGGCAACCAGACGCCGCAGGGCTTCGTCGACGCGATGTCGGCTCTCTGACGGCATCGGCCGGTAGGGCAGCCAGGGCACGGCGCAGCGGACACAGGACAGGGGAAGCAGGCATGGCGGTCACCCGGCAGGACCGGCCCTCGGGCTGGTACCTGGCACCGGCACTGACGTTCTTCGGGGCGTTCGCGGTGCTGCCGATGGTCCTGGTCGTCTACCTGAGCTTCACCTCCTGGGACGGCTTCGGGATGCCCGAGCTATCCGGGGTGGGGAACTGGGAACGCCTGATGGACGACGGTCGGGCGTGGGACTCGCTGTGGCTGACGTTGGTGTTCATGGTGCTCACCTGGCTCGTCCAGACCCCGATCGCACTGCTGATCGGGGTCTGGGCGGCCGGGCGCCAGCGCAACCGGGCGATCCTCAGCTCGCTGTTCTTCCTGCCGCTGCTCCTGTCGACGGCGGCGATCGCGCTGCTGTGGGCCGCCGTCCTCGACCCCAACTTCGGGGTCACCCAGTCGTTGCCGTTCCTCGGCAACTTCAACTTCCTCGGCAACACCGAGCTGGTGGTCTACACCGTCGTGTGGGTGATCAGCTGGCAGTACGTGCCGTTCCACACCCTGCTCTACCAAGCCGCCGCCCGGCAGGTGCCGCAGAGCCTGTACGAGGCCGCGACGCTCGACGGCGCGGGGCGCTACCGGCAGTTCTTCACGATCACGCTGCCGTTGGTGAAGTACACGATCATCACCTCGACGGTGCTCATGCTCGTCGGCTCGGTCACGACGTTCGACACGATCCTCATCCTCACCGGTGGCGGGCCGGGGACGGCGACGCGCATCCTCCCGCTGCACATGTACATCACCGGCTTCAGCGGGTACGAGTTCGGCTACGCCAGTGCCATCGCGGTGCTGCTGCTCCTCCTGGGCGCCGGGCTCTCCCTCGCCGTCACCCAGGCCACCGGTTTCCGGAAGATGCAGAGCCAGCAGGAGGGCATGTGAGCGACCGGGCGCCACTGGGCGGGGACAGCGTGACGGGCGGTCGGTCGGGCGCGGTGGGCGTGCGGACGGCCGAGGCGCCGCCCTCGCCGATCGCACCGGTACCGGAGGTGCCCGAGCGCCAGCGGCGGCGGGTCTGGAAGCGACGCCG
Source organism: Blastococcus sp. SYSU DS0619 (assembly GCF_054051035.1). Taxonomy (NCBI): domain Bacteria; kingdom Bacillati; phylum Actinomycetota; class Actinomycetes; order Geodermatophilales; family Geodermatophilaceae; genus Blastococcus; species Blastococcus sp. SYSU DS0619. The sequence goes on from NZ_JBJHAM010000009.1 coordinate 36,880, forward strand.
GGGCCACGGCCGCCCGAACGTCCTGGCCGGGGTGCTGGCCACGATCTGGCTGATCGTCGTCGCCGTCCCGCTGTACTTCCTGGTGTCGGCGAGCTTCCGCACCCGGTCGGACTACCTGTCCGACAACCCTCTGGCCCCGCCGCCGGAGCCCACCCTCGAGAACTACGCGACGGTCCTCACCGGCGACTTCCCGACGTACCTGCTCAACACGCTGATCGTCACGATCGCGACCATCGCCATCGTCGTCGCACTGACGGTGCCGGCCGCCTACGCCGTGGCCCGCAACGCGGGCAGCGCAGTCCAGCGCGGCTTCTCGCTGATGCTCGTCGGGCTGGCCATCCCGGCGCAGGCCGCGATCATCCCCGTCTACCTGATGATCACCCAACTGCGCCTGTACGACACCCTGCTGGCGATCATCCTGCCGACGGCGGCGTTCGCCATGCCGGTGGCGCTCCTGGTGATGACCAACAGCCTGCGGGAGATCCCCCGCGAGCTGTACGAGGCGCAGACCCTCGACGGCGCCGGGCCGTTCAAGGCGCTGCGCCACCTGGTGCTCCCGCTGGCCAAGCCGGCCATCACGACCGTGGCGGTGTTCACCTCGCTCACCGCGTGGAACGGCTTCCTGTTCCCCCTGGTCCTCACCCAGTCCGTCTCCACCCGCGTGCTCACCCTCGGCCTCTGGGACTACCAGGGGCAGTTCGGCACGAACGTGCCCGCCCTGCTCGCCGCGGTGACGCTCTCGGTGATCCCGATCTTCGTCCTGTACCTGGTCGGCCGCCGGTATCTGCTCAGCGGCCTGACTGCCGGCGCCGGCAAGTAGCCCGGCCCGCCCCGTCGAGAGGAACCCCATGGCGTCCGTCACCTACGACCACACCCGCTGCGTCTACCCGGGCGCCGACCGCCCGGCGGTGGACCAGCTGGAGCTGCAGATCGAGGACGGCGAGTTCCTGGTGCTGGTCGGGCCCTCGGGCTGCGGCAAGTCCACCTCGCTGCGGATGCTGGCCGGTCTCGAGGAGGTCACCGACGGCCGGATCCTGATCGGCGAGCGGGACGTGACCGACGTGCCGCCCAAGGACCGGGACATCGCGATGGTCTTCCAGAACTACGCGCTGTACCCGCACATGACCGTCGCCGACAACATGGGCTTCGCGCTCAAGATGGCCGGCGTCGGCAAGGCCGAGACCGCCGAGCGGGTGCGGGCGGCCGCGCGGCTGCTCGATCTCGAGGACTACCTGGACCGCAAGCCGCGGGCGCTGTCGGGCGGGCAGCGCCAGCGGGTGGCGATGGGCCGGGCGATCGTGCGCAAGCCGCAGGTGTTCCTCATGGACGAGCCGCTGTCCAACCTCGACGCCAAGCTGCGGGTGCAGACCCGCACCGAGATCGCCTCGCTGCAGCGCCGGCTCGGCGTCACGACGGTCTACGTCACCCACGACCAGACCGAGGCGATGACGATGGGCGACCGGGTCGCGGTGCTCAAGGACGGGCTGCTCATGCAGGTGGGCCGGCCCCGCGAGCTCTACGAGCGCCCGAGCAACGTGTTCGTCGCCGGATTCATCGGCTCCCCGGCGATGAACCTGTTCACGCTGCCCGTCGTCGCCGGCGGCGTCCGGTTCGGCGACGACGTGCACCCGGTGCCGCGAGAGGTGCTCGACCGGGCGTCCGGCGCGTCGGTGACCCTCGGGGTCCGCCCGGAGGACCTGGAGGTCAGCGCGCACGGGCCGGCCATCGAGATCGACGTCGTCGAGGAGCTCGGAGCCGACGCCTACGTCTACGGCCGCACCCGGGCCGGTGACGGCGAGCACCTGATCACCGCCCGCGTCGACGGCCGCACGCCGCCGCGGAAGGGCGACGTCCTCCACGTCACCCCGCGGGCGGGTCGCGTGCACCTCTTCGACGGGACCACCGGCGAGCGCCTCGGCGACTGAGCCGGCGCACCCTTCCAGCTCCGCCCGGCGGCCCGGACGCGGGCCGCCGGGCGGCGACCATGGCGGGGGAGTGGCGGGGCCTCCCTAGACTCGACCGAGGCGCCCGGGCACCGGGACCCTGCCGAAGGAGGAGAGCGCATGGCCGTCCGAGCCGTCCGGGGAGCGACCCAGGTCGACGCCGACGACCGCGACGAGGTCCTCGCGGCGACCCGCGAGCTGGTCGCCACGGTCATGGAGCGCAACGAGCTGGCCGCCGAGGACCTGATCAGCATCCTGTTCACCGCGACCCCCGACCTGGTGTCGGAGTTCCCGGCGCTGGCCGCGCGGGAGCTGGGGCTCGGGGGCGTGCCGTTGATGTGCGCCACCGAGATCGCCGTGCCGCACGCACTGCCCCGGGTCCTGCGGCTGATGGCGCACGCGGAGACCGACCGGCCGCGCGCGGAGATCCAGCACGTCTACCTCCGGGGCGCGGCCGCGCTCCGCCGCGACATCGCCCAGTGAGCACCCGCGGGCCGATCCCGCCGTGGAGCGGCGGGGCGGACCTGCGCAGCATGACGACAGTGCCCGGGAGTCCGGGCACGGAGAGCAGTGAGTGAGCAGATGACATTCCGAGGCCAGGTGACCCTCGACGGACCGTCGGGCACCGGCAAGTCCAGCGTGGCGCGCGGCGTCGCCGCCCGCCTGGGCGCCGCTTATCTCGACACCGGCGCGATGTACCGGGCGGCCACCGTCGCGGTGCTCGACGCGGGCGTCGACCCCGCCGACGCCGACGCCGTGGGCCGCACGGTCGCCGCGGCGAGCATCGAGGTGGGCACCGACGCGGCCACCGAGACCGTCCGGGTCGACGGCGCCGACGTCGCGGCCCGCATCCGGGGCGCCGAGGTGACCCGCGCGGTGTCCGCGGTCTCGGCCGTGCCGGCCGTCCGCCGGCAGCTGGTCGACCAGCAGCGCGCGCTCGTCGCGGCGGCCGGCGCGGTGGTCGTGGAGGGGCGGGACATCGGCACCGTCGTCCTGCCCGAGGCCACGGTGAAGATCTACCTGACCGCCGCCCCGGAGGCGCGCGCCCAGCGCCGGGCCACCCAGCTGGGCATCGTGGACCCGGCCGAGGTCGCCGCGCTGGCCGCGGACCTGCGCCGCCGGGACGACTTCGACAGCAGCCGCGCGGACAGCCCGCTGCGGCCGGCCGCCGACGCGGTCGTCGTCGACAGCACCGAGCTGGACCAGCAGGGCGTCGTCGACCGGGTCGTCGACCTGGTCGCCGGCACCGTGCCGGCGGGGGAGCGGGCATGACCGAGGAGAGCACCGGGCCGCTGCCCGTCGTCGCCATCGTCGGCCGGCCCAACGTCGGCAAGTCGACGCTGGTCAACCGCATCCTCGGGCGCCGCGCGGCGGTCGTCCAGGACACCCCGGGCGTGACCCGGGACCGCATCGCCTACGAGGCGCTGTGGAACGGCAAGCGGTTCACGGTGGTCGACACCGGTGGCTGGGACCCCAAGGCCGCCGGCCTCGGCGCCTCCATCACCCGGCAGGCCGACTACGCCATGAAGACCGCCGACGTCATCGTGCTCGTCGTCGACAGCCAGGTGGGTGCCACCGAGACCGACCTCGCGGCCGCCCGCGTGCTCCGCCGCAGCGACCGCCCGGTGATCCTGGTGGCCAACAAGGTCGACGACGAGCGCAGCGAGGCCAACGCCGCGGAGCTGTGGTCGCTGGGCGTGGGGGAGCCGCACGCGATCAGCGCGCTGCACGGCCGCGCCAGCGGCGACCTGCTCGACCTCATCCTCGACGCGATGCCCGAGGCGCCGCGCGAGCAGGAGGAGGAGGGCGGGCCCCGGCGCGTGGCCCTGGTCGGCCGCCCGAACGTCGGCAAGTCCAGCCTGATCAACCGGCTGGCCAAGGAGGAGCGCTCGGTCGTCGACTCCGTCGCCGGCACCACCGTCGACCCCGTCGACTCGATCGTGACCCTCGGCGGCGAGGAGTGGCGGTTCGTCGACACCGCCGGCCTGCGGCGGAAGGTGAACACCGCCAGCGGGATGGAGTACTACGCCAGCCTGCGCACCGAGGCGGCCATCCAGGCCGCCGAGGTCTGCGTCGTCCTGCTGGCCGCCGACGAGGTGATCAGCGAGCAGGACCAGCGGGTCATCACCCAGGTCGTCGAGTCCGGCCGCGCGCTGGTCCTGGCCTTCAACAAGTGGGACACCCTCGACGAGGACCGCCACCACCAGCTCGAGCGGGAGATCGATCGCGACCTCGCGCACGTGAAGTGGGCGACTCGGGTCAACATCTCGGCCTCCACAGGCCGTGGCGTGGGCAAGCTGGCCGACCACCTCCGCGCCGCGATCGCCTCGTGGGAGACCCGCGTGCCCACGGCGGAGCTGAACACGTTCGTGCGGGCGCTGGTGCAGGAGACCCCGCCGCCGGCACGGGGTGGCCGCGCCCCGAAGATCAAGTACGTCACGCAGGCCGACGTCCGGCCGCCGCGCTTCGTGGTCTTCTCCACCGGCTTCCTGGAGGCCGGCTACCGCAGGTTCCTGCAGCGCAAGCTGCGCGAGCAGTGGGGCTTCCAGGGCACGCCGATCGAGATCTCGGTGAAGGTCCGCGAAGGCCGGGAGAAGGACGGCAAGCGCGGCTGACCACCGTCGAGGCCGGCGACGGCCGTGCGGTAATCTTCCGGGGCGGTTGTTCGCGGGTCCGGGAAGCCCCGGTACGCGGACGGCACGCGGGCTGTAGCGCAGCTTGGTAGCGCACCTGACTGGGGGTCAGGGGGTCGCAGGTTCAAATCCTGTCAGCCCGACAGTGTGATGTCGCAAGACATCTTGGACGCCTGAACCCACGAATCGTGGGTTCGGGCGTCCTTTTTCTCGGTGTGGCTCCGCTGACGCCGGTAGCCGGTAGCCGGTAGCCGGTTGGCGTTCGGTGCGGATGCGGTGGTGGGCCCGGCGGCACGGTCGGGCGATGGCGTGGCCTCGGGCGGTGATAGCCGAGACCCTCCGGGCAGCGAGCGGTGCGGCCGTTGGTGGTTATGGTCCGCTGGGACTCGGTCGGCCTGCATGGGCAACGATCAACGGATGGTCAGCTCGTCGGTCCAAACCTGAAAGCACCTTTACCGCCTCCTCGGCGCATCCGCGTGGGCACCTGCTGATCCTCTTTCCCCACACATCGACGAGGCGCGCGAGCAACAGTGGGAGCGGCGTGTCACTGGTGGGCCGTATGGTCCGGGCGTGTCGCAGAAGCGGACCTATTCCGACGAGCAGCTTCTTGGCGCGATCGCCAACTCAAGCTCTTGGCGCGGAGTGCTGCGGCGATTGGGTTTGCTGGCGACATCGGCTGGATCCATGCGCTCGGTGCGCTCGCACGCCGATCGTCTCGGTGCCGATTACAGCCACTTCAAGGGACAGCGGAAGTGGACCGAAGGCGAGCTTCACGCGGCTATAGAAGCTGCCAGAACGTGGTCAGAGGTTGCCGAGCAGTTGGGTGTCCGCAATGTCTCCGCTGTCGCAGCGTTGAAGGGGCACGCGGCTCGGCTCAAGGCGGACTGCAAGCACCTGACAGAGCAGCCGACCGCTGTGCTTGATCGCAACAGCCGGCCGGACATCGCTCATCTCGGTCGCGCGGGCTCGCTCCTCGCTGCCTCCTGGTTCACGCTGTGCGGTCACGAAGTCTCTTGGCCGCTCGAACCCAGCCGCTATGACCTGGTTGTCTGCACCGATGTGGGAATTCGCCGCGTACAGGTGAAGACGACGACGGCACGGGTCGGAGACACGTGGAAGGTCTATCTCTCAACCTCGCGCCGGGAACGAAGAACGTACGGCCCTGAGGAGACCGATGACTTCTTCATCATCGACGGTGCGCTCACGTGCTATTTGATTCCAGTCGCCGCGGTTGGTGGTCTGCATGCCATTCACCTTCGGGGCTACGCGCAGTACCGATTGGCGCAGGTGGACCCTGCCGCCCGTGCGTGACCACGCTACTGGCCGCCGATGGCGGCGCGGTGAAGCTCGTGGGGCTATGTCCTCCGCTGGTCGAGCCGGTCACGACCAAGATCGAGCGCTTGTCGAGCACCGCACCGAGACTGCCGCTGACGCCCCACCAAGTCGCTGCGGATTGCGGTGATGCGCTCAGGCGGCCTCTCGGACTCCGTGTACTGGACGACGGGTCGGATGCACCCGCAAGAACCTGGGGTCGCCACCGGGTTGACCCGGGAACACCTCGCCCACCGAGTTGACCCTCGACGTCACCGCGTCGGCGTGAGGTCCCGGACCGGCAGCTGCTCCGGCGTTCGATCGCGACCACGCGGCGGTACCGGCGAGGGCCGCCCGCGGCGGCGAAAGACGAGGTGGCGCTGGGCCAGGTAGCTCACGGCGAGCAGCGTTCCTTCGGTGAGCAGCTTCGCCGGCAGGAGGCCGAGCCCGGCGCCGGTGAGGGCGAGGAGGACGGCGTAGTTGGCGCCCAGGAGGAGCACGACGAGGGTGGCGTACCGGACGGCTGCCGCGCCGAAGGTCCGCCGGTCCGGTGCGGTGCCAAAGACCACGCGCCGGTTGACGAGGAAGTTGAGCGTCGAGCTGACCGCACGGGCGCCCAGCACCGACAGCAGGAGCGTGCCGGTGAGGGCGTGCAGGGTCAGCAGCGCCACCGTGTCGACCAGGAAGGCGCCGAACGACGAGAGGAGGAACGCCATCAGCGGCGCGTAGACCCGCAGCGAGTCCACGAGCGGGCGGAAGTGCGAGGACGCGTTGCCCTCCAGGTAGATGGTGGCGATCTCGATCTCCTCGATCGCCAGTCCACGACGCGCCGCCTGCAGGAGGGCGACGAGCTCGTACTCGAACCGGTCACCCGGCACCGCCACCAGCCACGGCAGCAGCGCGGCCGGGTAGCCCCGGAGCCCGGTCTGGGTGTCCTGCAGCCGGCGACCGGTGGCCAGCCGGAAGAGCATCCGGGTCGCCGCGTTGCCGAACCGGCTGCGCGCCGGCACGTCCCCGACGAACTGTCGAGCGCCGAGGACCATCGACCCGCCGCCCGCGACGCGGTCGGCGACGCGGAGGATGTCGATGGGCCCGTGCTGGCCGTCGGAGTCCGCGCAGACCACGTCCTCGCCCGGCCAGTTCCGGGCCACGAACGAGAAGCCGGTCCTCAGGGCGGCGCCCTTGCCCCGGTTGACCGGGTGCTCCAGCACCCGGCACCCCATCGCGCGGACCGCGCCGAACACGTGCGCGTACTCCGGCCCGCTGCCGTCGTCCACGACGACGAGCCGGATCCCGGGGTCGGCCGCCCTCAGCGCGTCGACGACGTCGGGCAGGCGGCCGTCCGGCTGGTAGGCGGGGATGAGGACGATCACGGCGGTCGCCTCAGCCCGCGATGTAGAGGATGTCGGAGACGCCGCGTTCCTCGCCCTTGCCCAGCGGGTCGTTGACCACCTCGCCGTCGAAGTACATGGTCGAGGAGCCGCCGCCGTCGAGGTTGTACGCGGTGGTCGCCCCGAGGTCCTGCATGATCCCGGCGAGCTCGGTCAGCGTGACGCCCTCGCTGTAGCCGGGGCTGCGGCCGTCGACCACGACGAACACCAGGTGGTTGGCGTCGATGACTCCGACGGCGGTGCGCGGCTGGTCGCCCTGGATGGAGTGGTTGCCGACGTTGGTGTCGATCTCGACGTCCTCGATGCCGTCGACGACCGCACCGTCCTCGAGGATGGCCGGCCCGAAGGACAGGGTGTTCCAGACACCGTCGGCCACGAGCTCGTCGGCGGTGGTGGCCGTCTCGTCGTAGACCTGCACGGTGCCGTCGCGGTAGAAGGCGAGTCCCTGGCGGGCGCCCTCGTCGCGGTAGACCACGCCGTTGCGGACGACGATGCCGGTGTCGCGGAAGCCGTAGTAGTCGCCGTTGATCGCGAAGACCGCGCCGTTGTCCTCGGCGATGTCCGAGGTGTTCTCGACGATGTTGGTGCCGAACTGGTTCTCGGCGAAGGCCGACTGCAGCACCGTCGCGTCGGTGAGGGTCACGTCGGCGACGTAGTAGGTGACGGTGCTGTCGCCGCTGCCGGTGACCACCGTGGAGACCTCGACCGTGGCGCCGTCGGAGGTGTAGGAGCTGCCGGTGACGGTGCCGCCGGTCGACAGGGAGGAGGCATCGGTCCCGGTGGACTGCGCGGCCTCGTAGGCGTCGACGTCGGAGATCTCGACGTGGTCGATGACGAAGCGGTCCAGGGCCCAGGCCGAGCCCGCGCCGGCGGCCACCGTCAGTGCGGTGGCGCCGGCGATGACGGCGCGGCGGATCCGGTGCGAGCGGGGGCGGGTGTCCTCGGGCATGCCGTCAGTTGTGACGGAGCCGGTTGTGGCGGCCATGGGCCGGAGCTGTGGGGCGGCTGTAGATCCGCAGGGCGGCCCCCGCGCATCCGCCGCGGTGCACCGACCGGACCGCGGGAACCGGCTCACAGGCACTGTGGAGCTGACGCCCAGTGACAGCGCAGCTCCGTGCCGCAACGTGGAGTTCGCCCCGCCGTCAAGCTCTGGAAAGCCGGATGTCTTCTCCTGTCTACCTGTACGCAGCCGATCTGCTCGCCATCGCGCTGCTCACCTTCGGGGTGTACTTCCCCCGCCACCGGCGCCGTGACCTGGTCATCGCCTACATCGGCGTCAACGTCGGCGTGCTGGCGGTCTCGGTCGCCCTCGCCGGCAGCGGCGTGGGAGCGGGCCTGGGCCTGGGCCTGTTCGGCGTGCTCTCCATCATCCGGTTGCGGTCCACCGAGCTCGACCAGCACGAGGTGGCCTACTACTTCTCGGCCCTGGCTCTGGGGCTGCTGGGCGGCCTCGGTGCGGCGAGCGTGCCGCTCACCCTCGCCCTGATGGCCATGGTCGTCGTCGCCATGTACGCCGCCGGTCACCCGCGGCTGCTGCGCCGGTACCGCCAGCAGGTGATGGTCCTCGACTCGGCGTTCACCGACGAGCAGGGGCTGACCGCGCACCTGGAGGGCCTGCTCGGCGCCCGCGTGCACCAGGTGACCGTCCAGCGCGTGGACCTGGTCAACGACACCACGTGGGTCGACGTCCGGTTCGAGGTCGCCCGTGAACCACGGTCGGCGGTGCGCCCCGCTGCGTCGGCCGCTCCCGTTCCGCTCGGGCGGCCCCACGGCCCCGCGTCCACCCCGGTGCAGCGGTGACCGCGGTCATGCCGGCGCTGCCCTCGGTCGAGCACCTCCCGCCCGTGGGGCTCGAGGAGCTCGTCGCCCGCGCGGCGCTGCAGACCCGGGTCGACCGGAAGTACGTCCTCCCGCTGCCCGCGGCCGAGCAGTTCCTGGCCGGCCTGGCGCGCACCGAGGAGGTGCGGGTGCTGGAGATGGCCGGGCTGCGCGCCTTCGGCTACGAGTCCCTCTACCTCGACACCCCGGAGCTCACCGGCTACCACCTCGCCGCCCGGGGCAGGAGGCGGCGGTTCAAGGTGCGCCGGCGCACGTACCTGGACACGGGGACCGCCTTCCTCGAGGTCAAGACCCGCGGGCCGCGCGGTGCGACGGTGAAGGAGCGCATCCCGGCCACCGGCGACCGGCAGCACGCGGCCGCCTTCGTCGACGACGTCCTGGACCGGGCCGGCCTCGGCCAGGTCCGCAGCGACGAACTCCGGCCCGTGCTCCGCACCGCGTACCGGCGCACCACCCTGCATCTCCCGGCCACCGACGGCCGGGTCACCGTCGACACCGACCTGACCTGGTCCCTGCCCGGCGGCCCGGCCGCCGGGCTCGCGGAGGTCGTGCTCGTCGAGACCAAGTCCGGCTCCGCCCCGTCGGCGGCCGACCGCCGCCTGTGGCGGTCGGGGCACCGGCCCACCCGGATCTCCAAGTACGGCACCGGGCTCGCCGCGCTGCGCGGCGACCTCCCCGACAACAAGTGGTGCCCGGTCCTGCGCCGGCACTTCTCCCTCCTGACCCCCTGCTCCTCCGACGATCGGAACCTCCCGTGAGCCGACTCAAGAAGACCCGCGCCGCTCTGTCCGGTGCGCTGATCGCCGCCGTCCTCGCCGGCTGCACCGCCGGCTCCACCACGACCAGCTCCTCCGACGGCACCGTCTCCACCGTCTCCGCCGAGGAGGTGTCGGCCAGCACGGGGATCTCCGTCGAGGACGCCGTCGCCGCCAACCTGGTCACCCACGACGACGACGCCGACCACGACTACGAGGAGTCCGAGGTGGTCGAGATCGCGCTGACCGGCGACTCGGCCGAGACCGACTCGGACGCGGTCACGGTGTCCGACGGCACGGTGACCATCACGGCGGCCGGCACCTACCGGCTCAGCGGCACCCTGGCGGGCCAGGTCCTCGTCGACACCGCGGACGAGGGGGTGGTCCGCGTCATCCTGGACGACGCGGAGATCACCTCGTCCACGACGTCGGCCCTGGCGTTCATGGCGGCCGACATCGCGATGGTGGTGCTGGCCGACGGGTCGACGAACACCCTCGCCGACGGCTCCGACTACGCCGTCGACGGCGAAGAGCCTAACGCGGCGCTGTACAGCGCCGCGGACCTGACCCTCACCGGGACCGGCGCGCTCGTCGTCACCGGCAACGCCAACGACGGCATCGCGAGCCAGGACGGCCTCGTGCTGGACTCGGGCACGGTCACCGTGGCGGCGGTCGACGACGGCATCCGCGGCAAGGACTACCTCGTGGTCGAGGGCGCCGACGTCACGGTCACGGCCGGCGGGGACGGCCTGAAGTCCGACAATGCCGAGGACGCCACGGCCGGCTACGTGTACGTCGCGGGCGGATCGGTGGACGTGACCTCCGGCGGGGACGGCCTCGCCGCGGAGACCGACGTCATCGTGGCCGCCGGCACGGTCCGGGTCGAAGCAGGCGGTGGCAGCGGGGAGACCGTGGCCGAGGACGCCTCCGCGAAGGGGCTCAAGGGCACGGTCAGCGTGGTCGTCGGTGGCGGCACGGTCGACGTCGACGCCGCCGACGACGCCGTCCACTCCGACGGCGTGGTCAGCATCCAGGACGGCACCCTCACGCTCGCCACCGCCGACGACGGCGTGCACGCGGACGGCGACGTCACGATCGCCGGCGGCGAGCTGACGGTGACCGGGTCCTACGAGGCGGTGGAGAGCGCGGTCATCACGATCTCCGGCGGGCAACTGGACCTGACCGCGAGCGACGACGGCATCAACGTGGGCGGCGGCAACGACGGTTCCGGTCAGCAGGGCCCCGGCGGTGGTGGTGACTCCTTCGCCACCTCGAGCGCGTACCAGCTCACCATCACCGGGGGCACCATCGCCGTCGACTCCGGCGGTGACGGCCTGGACTCCAACGGGAACGGCACCATGACCGGCGGCACGGTCGTGGTCAGCGGCCCGACGCAGAGCGGGAACGGCGCCATCGACGTGCAGAACGGCCTCGTCGTGAACGGTGGCGACCTGCTGGTCACCGGCAGCTCGGGCATGGCACAGGCGCCGGTGACGTCGTCGGAGCAGGCCTGGGTGGCCGCCACCTTCGACGCGCAGGCCGCCGGCTCGACGGTGGAGGTCGTGTCCGCCGACGGTGATGTGCTCGGCACCTGGACGGCGGGCAAGGACTTCGCCCTGGTGACGTTCTCCTCCGCAGACGTGGAGAGCGGCGCGCAGTACACCGTCGTGGTCGACGGCACAGAGGTGGCGACCGCGACGGCCGGGGAGTTCACCGGCGGCGGCATGGGCGGGGGAGGAGCCCGCGGGGGGCGTCCCGCCGGCTGACGCGCACCGCTCCGTCGCAGCGGCGTCGTCCCCGTGGGGCGGCGCCGCTGCGCAGTTGGTCCGGCCGGGTACGCCCGGTCGCCGACGGGGGGGGTGTCCGCCGACCGACTGGCCGTCGGATGATCGGCATGAACTGATGGAGTCGGACGGCCGCTGTGGGCACGCGCCGCCTCCGTCGGTCCCCGACCCACCCCGAGAACCTCCTGAGGAGCAAGTGACCGTGCTCGAGACCAGCCTGCTCATCGGCGACGAGAGCCTGGCCGCCGGCAGCGGCCGGACGTTCGACCGCGCCAACCCCGTGAGCGGGGAGACCGTGAGCCGCTGCCAGGCGGCCGACGTCCAGGACGCGCTGAAGGCCGTCGACGCCGCCGCGGCGGCGTTCCAGAAGTGGGCCGCGACGACGCCCAGCGAGCGCCGGATGAAGCTGCTCCGGGCCGCCGACCTGCTGGAGGCCAGCACCGACCGCTTCGTCGAGCGGATGGCCGCCGAGTGCGGGGCGACCGCCGGCTGGGGCCACTTCAACGTGCACCTGGCCGCGGGCATGCTCCGGGAGGCCGCGGGCCTCACCACGCACGTGGGCGGGCAGGTCATCCCCTCGGACGTCCCCGGCAGCCTGAGCATGGGCATCCGCCAGCCGGCCGGGGTCGTCATCGGCATCGCGCCGTGGAACGCCCCGGTGATCCTCTCGACCCGCGCCGTCGCGTTCCCGCTCGCCGCCGGCAACACCGTCGTCCTCAAGTGCTCCGAGCTCTCCCCGGCGACGCACATGCTCCTGGGCGAGATCCTCGTCGAGGCCGGCCTGGGCGACGGCGTCGTCAACGTCATCACCGTGGCCCCGGAGGACGCCGCCGAGGTGACCGAGGCGATGGTGGCCCACCCGGCGGTCCGCCGGCTCAACTTCACCGGCTCCACCCGGGTCGGCCGGATCATCGGCGAGGTCTGCGCGCGCCACCTCGTGCCGGCGCTCCTCGAGCTCGGGGGGAAGAACCCGCTGCTCGTCCTCGACGACGCCGACATCGACGCCGCCGTGCAGGGCGCGACGTTCGGCGGCTTCGTCAACCAGGGCCACGTCTGCATGTCGACCGACAAGATCATCGTCGACGAGTCCGTCGCGGACGAGTTCGTCGCCAAGCTCGTCGAGCGGGTGCAGTCGCTGCCGGTCGGCGACCCGCGCACCGGCGACGTCGTCCTCGGCTCGGTCATCGGCACCAGCACCGTCGAGCACATCCAGCGGCTGGTGGACGACGCCGTCGTCAAGGGGGCGACGGTGCTGACGAAGGGCGAGCCGCAGGGCACGATCATGCCCGGCGTCGTGCTGGACCACGTCACGCCGGACATGGCGATCTTCTCCGAGGAGATCTTCGGCCCGGCGGTCACCGTCACCCGGGTCCGCGGCGAGGACGAGGCGGTCGCCGCCGCCAACGACAGCGCCTACGGGCTGTCCGCCGCCGTCTTCACCCGGGACGCCGCCCGCGGCTTCCTGGTCGCCCGGCGGATCGAATCGGGCATCTGCCACATCAACGCCCCGACCGTGCACGACGAGGCGCAGATGCCGTTCGGCGGCGTGAAGGACAGCGGGTACGGCCGCTTCGGCGGGCTGGCCGGCATCGATGCGTTCAGCGAGCTGCGCTGGATCAGCATGCAGGTGGAGCCCCGCGTCTACCCGTTCTGAGGGCGGCGGCCACGTGGCGCGGTCGTCCGCGGGGGGACCGCGCTCAGCGGAGGCCGGCGAGCACGGCCGCGGCAGCACGGTCGAGGGCCGTCGACGCCTCGCTCCACGAGGTGGCGGCCGGGAAGTCGCCCAGCAGCACGACGACCCGTCCGTCGCCCAGGACGGCGGCCGAGTGCAGCTGCCGGCGTCCGTCGACGCAGCACATCCAGCCCTGTTTGGCCGCCACCTGCTCGGTGGCGACACCGAGCAGCCCGAACTGCTGGTCGAAGCCGTCCGCGGCCGTCGCGGAGGTCGCGCGCATCCAGCCCAGGAGCGTGGCGGCGTCCTCGGGCCCGAGCCAGTCGTCGACGGCGGCGAGGGCGGTCGCGACGTCGGCGGCCGTGGTCCAGGGCTGGCCCCACTGCCCGGCGACGTCCGGGGGAGCCGTGGCCGACAGCCCGAGGACGGCTGCGCCGTCGGTGACCAGCCGGGCGCCGTCGTACCGGTCCCACAGGATGCTCATGGCGGTGTCGTCGGAGGCGGTCACCGCCCGCTCCATCAGGGCGAGGTCGTCCGCGCTGAGGGTCAGCGCGCCTGCCGCGTCCTGGGCGAGCAGCTGGCCGACCACCAGGATCTTCACGAGGGAGGCCGTGTAGGTCTGCTCACCGGCGTCCGGACCGACGACCAGCGGCGTCCCGTCCGCGGCCAGCACGACGGCGGTGATCGTGCCGCCGGCCGCCGTGCCGGCCGCGGCGACCTCGTCGAGGATCGCCTCCGCGGCTACGGCGACGACGACGGGAGCCGCTGCCAGCATCTGCGTGGTCGTGCCGGTCGGCACGGTGACCGAGGTGACGGTCGCGGCGGAACCGGTGGAGCCGGCCGCCGTCCCGGGGGCGGAGCCGACCACGGCGACGGTGGCCGCTCCGCTCGCGACGACGGCGGCGAGGAGAGCGGCCACCAGAGGCCGCCGCCCGCGACGTAGCAGCTCGGACGCGCTCAGCATGCGATCAAGATCGTGGACGAAGCTGGTGCCCACCTGGGAGCGGCCTGTGCGAAGCGTCCGAGGCGTCGCGCACCGACTGCCGATGAAACAGCCGGGTGCGGGAGTGGAGGGCCTCACCTCGGCGGCGGGACCGGCCGGTGCTGTGCGTCCGTCCGGGTGGCGAAGGTCATGGGCGGCACCGGCGCACGACGGCCGTGCTGTCCGTCATCGAACCGTAACGTGGAGGAGTGCACGGCATGAACCGGTCCTGGGGTCAACGGCTGAGCCGGCTCCCCGACCGGGCGCGGTGGGCGGTCTCCGGCTCCGGTCCGCCGACCGCCCCCTTCGCACTGCGCGCCCAGCCGAGCGGGGTGGACGAGTCCAGCGCGCGCGCAGCGGTCGGTCTGGCCCTCCGCCTGGGGGAGTCGATGATGGCCGTCGGGGCCTCGGCCGCCGACGTCAACGCCACCGTGCTCCGGGTGGCGGCCGCCTACGGCCTCGTCGCCTGCCAGGTGGACATCACGCACACGTCGCTGACGATCAGCTACGACCCGGACGACGCCCCGCCGATGACACTGATGCGCATCGTGCGCCCACGGGGACTGGACTACACCCGGCTGCAGGGGATCACCGACCTGGCCCGGGAGGTGGTGACGGAGCGCCTGGACGCCGAGGTCGCCCACCGACGGCTGGACCGGGTCGTGTCCGCCCCGCACCCGTACCGCCGGCGCGTGCACGCGCTGGGCTGGGCCGGTGTGGCCGGCGCCGTCGCCTTCCAGCTCGGCGGCGGCTGGCTGGTCGCCCTGGTGGCGGCGCTGACCACGGCCACCATCGAGCGGGTCATCCAGGCCCTGGACCGTCGGGGGCTCCCCAGCTTCTTCCAGCAGGCGGCAGGTGCCGCGGTGGCGACGGGCGTGGCCGTCCTCCTCGTCGTCTGGGACGTCGGGGTCCGCAGCTCGCTGGTCGTCGCCGCGGGGATCGTCGTCCTGCTGGCCGGGCTGTCCTTCGTGGGCGCCGCGGAGGACGCGATCAGCGGCTTTCCGGTGACCGCCGCCGCGCGGGCCTTCGAGGTGCTGATGCTGACCACCGGCATCGTCGTCGGCATCGCCGGCGTGCTGGACCTGGCCCAGCGCGCCCAGCTCCCGTTGCGGGTGACCGACCCGGCGGCGTTCACCGTGCCCTTCGCCGTGGCGCTGGCAGCGGCGGCCGGGATGGCCGGGTCCTGGGCCCTGGCGTCCTACGCCCGGGCGCGGGCCGTCGGCGTCGCCACCGTCACCGGCGCGGTGGCCTGGACGACCTACTGGGTCGCCGGCCTGCTCGGGGCAGGACCCGCGGTGGCCACCGCGGCCGCCGCCGTCGTCGTCGGGTTCTGCGGGGAGGCACTGACCGAGCGGCTGCGGATCCCCCCGATGCTGGTCGCGGTCTGCGGCATCGTCCCGCTGCTGCCCGGGCTGGCGATCTACCGCGCTCTGTTCGCCATCGTCGTGGAGGCCGACGTCGCCGGCGGGCTGAACGGCCTCGTCGGGGCCGCGGCGATCGGGCTCGCCCTCGCCGCCGGTGTCGTGCTGGGCAGGTACTTCGGCCGGCCGTTCGGCGGGCGGAGCGACCGGTTCGATCGGCGGGTCCGCCGGCGGGCGACCACCGGGGACTGAGGCCCGGCCCGCTGCTCATACGCCCCCCCTCCAGCCGGGTGAGCGCAGCCGTCCCCGCTCGCCGCGGCCCCGTGTGTACGCGGAGTTCGAACGAGTGGGCGTAACGCGTTCCCCGGTCGCGCGGAGGAGTTCGGAAGGCGACGGGGTCGCCGACCGGGCCATCCGCCGGCCGCGCATGCGCGCAACTCGCGACTTCGCGCCCGTGACCGGTCTCGGTCCCCGGCCGTTCCGGTGCTGTCTATCGGGCCTTGCCAGGGTCGGTTCGCCCACATCCCTGACAGGAGAGGCCAGTCGTGCGCCGCACACCCGTTCCCGTGATCATCTGCTCCCTGACAGCACTCGCCGTCTGCGCCCCGCTCGCCGCGCAGGCCGCTCCGACCGCACCGGCACCGACCAGCGGCTTCTCGACCACGGCCGTCGGTGACCTGCCGTTGCTGACCGACCCCTTCCTCCAGAGCCCCCTGCCCAGCGGTGTGCACGTCGTGTGGATGACCGAGCGCCCGGGTGACCGGCACGTCGTCCTGACGGGCGACGGCGTCGACGACCTGACGGAGCGGGAGCTGGCTGAGATCGCCGACGGGCGACGCGGCCCCCGCGGCGTGAAGGTCCACCGGGCGGGTACGACCCGGCTCTCGCGGGTGGCCGAGGACGCGCGTTCGCAGCTACCCGATGCGACCCGCCCGACGAGCGAGGACGGCATCGTCGAGCGGGACGTGTTCCGCCACGAGGCGGTGGTGCGCGGACTGCGCCCGGGCTCGGAGGTCCCGTACCGGGTGCTCTCGGCCGACGGCGCGCTGATGGGGGCCTCCGCCACCTTCACGCTCTCCCCGGCGGCGCGCCCGGGCGAGCCGCAGCGGATCCTGCTGACGTCGGATCACCAATCGATGGTGAACACCCCGGCCAACCTGCAGGTGGCCGCCGCGACCATCGGCACCATCGACGCAGTGTTCCAAGCGGGCGACCTCGTCAACGTGCCGGACCGGGCCTCGGAGTGGTTCGACGACAGCCGTGGCAGCGCCTGGTTCCCGGTGCTGCAGGGCCACGGTGGCCGCACCGCCACCAACGGCCGGGTCTACACGGGCGCACCGATCATCCAGAGCGCACCTCTGTTCGCCGCCGTGGGGAACCACGAGGTACAGGGACGCATCGCCGGCGCCACCAGCCTGAGCGACGGCAACAGCTCCGTCCCGCGCGACGTCGCGGCGGCCGCGTACGAGGCGGTCGCCGACGAGGTGAACCCGAAGGGGGATCCCGCCGTGCGGGGGCAGTGGATCGAGGACAACTCCTTCAGCACGACCACGTACGAGGAGATCCTGACGCTGCCGGAGAGCAGGCCCGGCGGTGAGACGTACTACGCGACCACCGTGGGCGACGTCCGCCTGATCACCCTGTACGCCACCCGCATGTGGCGCGGCACCGCCAACGACGCCGACCCGGCCGCGCGCACGTCGACGAGCCGCTACCAGGAGGCGGCGCAGGACCTGTCGGACCCGCTCGCCCAGGGCTACGGGGAGTTCGTCTACGAAGGCCTGGAGAAGGGGTCGGAGCAGTACGAGTGGCTCGCGAGGGAGCTGCGCAGCCCGGAGTTCCGCAAGGCTCGGTACACGGTCGTGATGATGCACGAGGGTCCGCAGGGCCTCGGGGACAACATCGCCCCCGCGTTCACCGACCCGGTCCGGATCGAGGAGCGCGACGCGGCCGGCGCGCTGATCGGCGTCCGGTACGAGTACCCGGTCGAGGACAACATGCTGACGCGCGACGTCCAGCCCATGCTCGAGACCGCCGGCGTGGACCTCGTCTACAGCGGCCACAGCCACCTGTGGAACCGGTTCGAGGGGGATGGTGGCACCGTGTTCCTCGAGGCGTCGAACACCGGGAACTCCTACGGCGCCTTCCACGAGCTGAGCGGCCGGAGCCGGCATGTCCCGGGAGCGCCGTGGGACGCCTCGAACTACCTCGCGCAGGGCAATCCCGGCGGCCTCGAGCCGGTGATTCCCACGGTCAACCCGCTGCGCGCGGTCGACGGCACCCCCCTGCCGTTCGTCCAGGACAACGACATCGCCGTCTTCTCGGTGCTGGACACGGGCTCCGGTGAAGTGACCACGTGGACCTACGACCTGCGCACGCCGGACGAGGCGCCCGTCGTGCTCGACCGCTTCCCGCTGACCGACTGACGACGTGGCGGCCTGCCCGGGGGCGCACTGCGGTCCTCGGGCAGGCCGACATCGCTCGGGTACGTCCTGAGCCGGCACGCAGGCAGCCCGAGGGGATGACCGCCCCTGCTGCGGACAGGCTGCCCGCGGGACGGTCCCGCCGTCACCCGCCGACCGGTACGGGGGCGGTGAGCATGCCGAAGAGGTCCTTGGGGTCGTCGGGCTCGGCCACGAGATCGATGGAGTCCACCCACGGCGTCCCGCGGACGGCGTCGCGGAGGTACCGCAGCGCCGAGAAGTCCTCGACGGCGAAGCCGACGGAGTCGAAGACCGTCACCTCGTCGGCCGAGGTGCGGCCCGGGCGGCGGGCGGTCAGGACCTCCCACAGCTCGGTGACGGGGAAGCCGGGCTCCATCGCCTGGATCTCGCCCTCGACGCGTGTCTGCGCGGTGTACTCGACGAAGACGCCGGCGCGGCGCAGGGTCGCCGGGTCGAGCTCGGTCTTGCCCGGGCAGTCGCCGCCGATCGCGTTGACGTGCATGCCGGGCTCGACCCACGCGTCGGGCAGCACGGTGGCCAGCGCCTTGTCCGCCGTGCAGGTGGTGACCACGTCGGCCCCGCGGACCGCCTCGCGGCCGGAGCCGGCCAGGGTGACGTCGAAGCCCAGGGGCTCGAGGTTGCGCGCGAGCTTGGTCAGCGCGGCCGGGTCGGTGTCCCAGGCGCTGACCCGGCCGATGCCCAGCGCGCCCCGCATCGCCAGCGCCTGGAACTCCGCCTGGCTGCCCGCCCCGATCAGGGCGAGCCGCCGGGACCCGGGGCGGGCGAGGGCCTGCGCCGCGACGGCCGAGACGGCGGCCGTCCGGAGCGCGGTGAGCAGCGTCATCTCGGCGAGGAAGACCGGGTAGCCGTTCGACACGTCGGCCAGCGCACCGAAGGCGGTGACGGTCTGGAAGCCGCGGGCCGGGTTGGACGGGTGCCCGTTGACGTACTTGAAGGCGTAGGTCACCGAGTCGCTGGTGGGCATGAGCTCGATGACGCCGAAGGGGGTGTGGCTGGCCGTCCGCGGCGTCTTGTCGAACGACTGCCAGCGGCGGAAGTCCTCGCGCACGTAGCCGGCGATCCCGGCCACGGCGGCCTCGGCGCCCGTCGCGGCGACCCAGCGGACCATGTTGCGGACACCCACGAACTCGGTCATGTCTGCGCGTTCCTCCCGGGGTGCGGATGCGGCACGGCGGGGCCACGTCGTGCGCGGCCTGTCGGTGTCATACCCCAGATAGCGGCCTACGCGACAGCGCGACGTACGGCACCCGCCCGGCGAGCCGGTCCCGACCGGGCGTGGTGCCGCCTCCGCGGCTCACCCCTTCGACCGTTATCCCCAACAGCGAGATGAACAGGGAAGACGGCGACGAGCAACCACGACCCAAACGGCGCCTCAGGACCCCGTGATCCGCCGGCACTCGGGGCATGGGTCGGCCGAGCCCAGGCCGCGGGGACCGTCCCAGCGGCCCTGCACCACACCGACGGAGGCGCCGCAGACGGCGGCCCACGGGGCGGGCAGGTCGGCCGTGCTGCGCAGGACGGCGTGCGCCCGCCCGGTCTCCTGGTCGCGGCCGGCCGCGGCGTCGGTGCTCATGCCACCCAGCATGCGGGCCGCGCGTGCGCGCCGACCGAGCGGGTAGCCCAGCCACCATGGCCAGCGCGCGCGACACCAGCCCGAGGACCCGGCGGATGCCCACCCGCGCGACCGGCCTGCTGTACGGCCTCGGCTTCGGCGGGTTCGTCGACGGGATCGTGCTGCACCAGATCCTGCAGTGGCACCACATGGTGAGCGCCGTGGAGGGGCAGGAGCCGACCACGCTGGCCGGGCTCGAGGTCAACACGCTGGCCGACGGCTTCTTCCACGTCGGCGCCTGGGTGCTCGCCTTCGCCGGCACCGTCACCGCGCTGGTCGCGTGGCGGCAGGACCGCCTGGCGCCCAGCTGGAGCTTCCACTTCGGCCTCGTGCTCGCCGGGTGGGGGCTGTTCAACCTCGTCGAGGGGCTCGTCGACCACCAGCTCCTCGGCATCCACCACGTGCGCGACGACCTGGGCGGCCCGCTGAGCTGGGACCTGGGCTTCCTGGCGTCCGGGGTGCTGCTGATCGCGGGAGGCTGGCTGCTGCACCGGCGCGGGGTGCGGGACCTCGCCCGCCGGGCCGCCGTGCGGCCGGGGGACCGAGCTCCGTAAACGCCTTGCTCCCGAGGTCGACCCGGTGGTCGGCTGCGGTCATGGAGCACCGGGTGCGGATCGACGCCGGTACCGAGCTGTGGGTCGAGGAGTGCGGCGGACCGGCCGGGACCCCGCTGCTGCTGATCATGGGCGCCAACGCCAGCGGGGTCGTGTGGCCCGACGAGCTGGTGGACCGGCTGGGCGCCGTCCACCGGGTCGTGCGCTACGACCACCGCGACACCGGCCGGTCCACCGCGGGCTACGCCGTCCGGCCCTACGCGATCCGCGATCTGGCCGCCGACGCGGTCGCGGTGCTCGACGCGCTGGGCATCGACCGGGCCCACGTCGTCGGCATGTCGATGGGCGGCACCCTCGTGCAGCTGCTCCTGCTGGATCACCCCGGCCGGCTGCGCAGTGCCACCGTGTTCGCCACCTCGGCGCTCGGGGCCGGGCACCCCGGCGGCACCGGGCCGGCGGAGCTGCCGCCGCCGGACGCCCGGCTGCTGGCGATGTGGGAGACGATGGGGGAGCGGCGCGACCGGGCGGCGGAGCTCGCCTGGCGGGTCGAGCACTGGCGGCTGCTCAACGGTGACGTGGTGCCGTTCGACGCCGCGGAGTTCGGGGCCCTGGAGGAGCGGGTCGCGGCGCACAGCGGCAGCTGGCGCAACCCCGTGGCGCACGCGCTGGCCGACCAGTCCGGCCTCGACCGGGGCGCGGAGCTGGCGGGCGGAACGGTGCCGACGCTCGTCGTCGAGGCTCCGGAGGATCCGGTCAACCCGCCCCCGCACGCCGCGGTCCTGGCCGCGCTGGTCGGTGGCGCCCGCCTGGTCCCGGTGCCCGGCATGGGGCACGCCCTCCCGGCAGCGGTCGTCGGGCCGCTGGCGGACGCGGTGCTGGCGCACACCCGCGCGGTCGACGCAGCCTGAGGGAGGGGGCGCAGGCCTCTTGATCGACCGCGGCGGCGAGGGCAGGCTGTGAGCCAGTTCACAGTGCGACACCGGGGAGGCCCCGTGGAAGCCCACCACCCGGACCGGGCGGTCGCCCGGCCCCGGCGCCGTCCCGTCGTCCCCGGCCAGCGCCCGGCGGAGGACGCGGCGTGAGCCGGGCGACGGGGAAGGAGCCGCCCGCTCCGGCGCCGCGGCCGGCCGCGCAGGTGCGCAACGTGGCCCTGGTCGGCCGCACGGGGGCCGGCAAGACGACGCTGGCCGAGGCGCTCCTCGCCGCGACCGGCGCGATATCGCGCGCCGGCCGGGTGGAGGAGGGCACCACCTGCCTGGACAGCGAGGAGGTCGAGGTCCGGCAGCAGCGGTCGGTGTCGCTGGGGGTGGCCGCCGTCGAGCACGCCGGGCACCGGCTCACGGTGCTCGACACGCCCGGGGCGCCGGACTTCGTGGGCGAGCTGCGGGCCGGTCTGCGCGCCGCCGACTCGGCCCTGTTCGTCGTCTCCGCGCTGAGCGGGGTCGACGCTGCCACCGTCCAGCTGTGGGAGGAGTGCGCCGAGGTCGGCATGCCGCGCGCGGTCGTGCTCACCCAGATCGACCGGCCGCGCGCCGACGTCGACGAGGCCGTCCGGCTCTGCCAGCTGATGCTGGGGGAGGGGGTCTACCCGATGCACCTGGTCGACCGCGGGCCCGACGGCGCGGCCCGGGGGCTGCGGTCGCTGCTGGAGCCCGACGTCGACGCCACCCGGGCGGTGAGCGCCGACGCCGACCGGCTCCGGGCCGAGCTGATCGAGGGGATCATCGGCGAGAGCGAGGACGAGACGCTCATGGACCGCTACCTCGCCGGCGACCAGTTGGCCGTCGACGACCTCGTCGCCGACCTGGAGACCGCCGTCGCCCGCGGCCACTTCCACCCGGTGCTGTGCGTCTCGCCGCTGACCGGGGTCGGGGTCGGCGAGCTGCTCGACCTGCTGGTCGCCGCCCTCCCGTCCCCCCTCGAGCACGGCTGCCCGCCGGCGACCCGTCCCGACGGCTCCCCGGCCCCCGCGCCGGCCTGCGACCCGGACGGCCCGCTGGTGGCCGAGGTCGTGCGGACGACCACCGACCCCTACGTCGGACGGGTCTCGCTGGTGCGGGTGTTCTCGGGGACCCTGCGGCCGGACGTCACCGTGCACGTGTCCGGCCACGGGATGGCCGAGCGCGGGCACCCCGACCACGACGCCGACGAGCGGATCGGCGTCCTCTCCGCGCCGCTGGGTGCCGCCCTGCGCCCGGTCGCCGCGTGCCCGGCCGGGGACGTCTGCGCCGTCAGCCGGCTGTCGACCGCCGAGACGGGTGACACCCTCAGCGCGCCGGAGGACCCCCGCCTCGTGCCCCCGTGGCACCTGCCGGTCCCGCAGTTGCCGGTCGCGGTCGAGGCCACCTCGCGGTCCGACGAGGACCGCATGGCCACCGCGCTGACCCGGCTCGTCGCCGAGGACCCCACGGTGCGGCTCGAACGCCGCTCCGACACCGGCCAGCTGCTGCTGTGGTGTGTCGGGGACGCGCACGCGGAGGTGCTGCTCGAGCGGCTGCGGACCCGGCACGGCGTCGCCGTCAGCACCGTTCCGGTCCGGGTGCCCCTGGTGGAGACGCTCTGCGGCCCCGCGCGGGTGACCGGCCGGCACGTCAAGCAGTCCGGCGGGCACGGGCAGTACGCCGTCGTCGTCGTCGAGGGCGAGCCCGGACCTCCGGGGTCGGGCATCGTCTTCGAGCAGCGCATCGTCGGCGGGACGGTGCCCGGCCAGTTCCACGGCAGCGTGGAGAAGGGCATCCGCGCGCAGGCGCAGCGCGGGGTCCACGAGGACCGGCCGATCGTCGACATCCGGGTGACCCTGGTCGACGGCAAGGCGCACTCGGTCGACTCCTCCGACGCCGCCTTCCAGGCTGCCGGGGCGCTGGCGCTGCGCGAGCTGGTCGCCGCGGTGGGCACCCGGGTCCTCGAGCCGTGGTGCGAGGTCGAGGTCCGCGTGCCCGGTGAGTACGTGGGCGCGGTGATGAGCGACCTGTCGTCCCGGCGGGCGCGGGTCACCGGCACCGACGCCGACCCGGACCGGGACCGCACCACGGTGCGCGCGGAGATCCCGGAGTCCGAGCTGCTCGGGTACCCGGGGGTCCTGCGCTCGGTCACCCACGGCACGGGCAGCTTCGACCGGCGTCCCCTGGGTCACGAGCCCGCACCGGCGGCGATACCGGTCCCCGCCTGACGGAGACGTCTGCCCGAGCTGGCGCGCCGGGCCGGAACCGTTCCGGCCGGGGCCCCGCGGTGCGCCGCCGTCCGGCACGCGGGAGCGGGACACTAGCCTCGGGCACGGTCGGGTGGAGGGGCTGGAGAAGATCGTGACGTCGTCGAACGGGCCGTCGGCCGCCGCACCCGTACCCCGGGCCGGCAGGGCGGCCCCGGCCGGGAGCGACCGGGAGGACCTCCCCGACCGCATCTGGACCCTGCCCAACGCGCTCTCGGTGCTCCGCCTGCTCGGCGTGCCGCTGTTCCTCTGGCTGCTGCTGGGCCCGGAGGAGGACGGCTGGGCGGTGGTCGTCCTCATGGTCTCGGGCTTCACCGACTGGCTGGACGGGAAGCTCGCCCGGTGGCTCGACCAGGGCAGCAAGCTGGGCGCGCTGCTGGACCCGGCCGCCGACCGGCTCTACATCGTCTCCACGCTCGTCGCGCTTGCCCTGCGCGAGGTCGTGCCCGTGTGGCTGGTGGCGCTGCTCGTCGGTCGGGAGGTGGTGCTCGGCGTCATGCTCCTGGTCCTGCGGGCGCACGGCTACCCGCCGCTGCAGGTGCACTACCTGGGCAAGGCGGCCACGCTGCTGCTGCTCTACGCGTTCCCGGGGCTCCTGCTGGCCGACGGCACCGGCACGCTGGCCACCCTCGCCGAGCCGTTCGCCTGGGCGCTCACCATCTGGGGGACGGCGCTGTACCTCCTGGCCGCGGTCTTCTACGTCATCCAGGTCGTGGGTCTGCTGGCCGCCGAGCGGTCGGCGCGCGCGGGGAGCCGGCGGTGACCCGGACACCGTCGCCCGGGGGCGTGCGCTCGCTGGGCGCCTCCCTGCTCGACGACGTCCTCGCCGAGACCCTCGACCCCGCGTACGCCCAGGCCACGGCCGCGCGAGAGGCGCGGGGCGAGCAGCCCCGCCGCGGCCGCGGCCAGGTGCTCGTCGCGCTCACGATGGCCGTGGCCGGGCTGCTGGCGGCGGTGACCTACGACCAGGCGGCCGACCGGGCGCAGGGTCGGCAGGAGATCCGGGAGGCCCTGGTCAGCGACATCCAGGACGAGTCCGCCGTCAGCGACGAGCTGGCCGCACAGCTCGAGACGCTGCGCGCCGAGGTCAGCCGGACCAGCGACGACCTGCTCGCCGCCACCGCGGTGGGGCAGCGGGCGCTGGACGCCCTCGCGCGCGCCGAGCAGGGCACTGCCGCCGTGCCCGTCACCGGACCGGGCCTCCTCGTCACGCTGGCCAACGCCGAGGCCGCCGCCGACGAGGACCCGCTGGGCGGGACGGCGGGCGAGGCGCAGGAGGTCCGGGTGGCCGACGGCGACCTGCAGCTGGTGGTCAACGCCCTGTGGGCGGCCGGTGCGGAGGCGATCAGCATCAACGGCCAGCGGCTGGGCCCGACCAGTGCCATCCGGTTCGCCGGGGAAGCGGTGCTCGTCGACTTCCGCCCGGTCACCAACCCCTACCTGGTCCGGGCCATCGGCGAGCCCGACGCGCTGGCCAACGCCTTCCTCGCCAACCCCGAGGTGGAGTCCCTCGCGCGGTTCGCCGCGTCCGCCGGGCTCCGCTTCGAGTTCGCCAAGGAGGAGGAGCTGTCGCTGCCCGCCGCCGGCCCGCCCGAGCTCCGCTACGCCGAGCCGGTCAGCACCCGCCGCACCGCCGGCACCGATCCCACCCCCGGAGGCTGACGCCGTGATCCCGATCCTCGGCCTCGCGGCGGGCGTCATCCTCGGGCTCGTCTTCGACCCGACCGTCCCGCTGTGGCTCCAGCCGTACCTGCCGATCGCCGTCGTCGCGGCGCTGGACGCCGTCTTCGGTGGCTTCCGTGCCCGCCTGGACGGCATCTTCGACGCGAAGGTCTTCGTGATCTCCTTCGTGTCGAACGTGGTGGTGGCCGGGCTGATCGTCTTCCTCGGGGACCAGCTCGGCGTCGGGGCGCAGCTGTCCACGGCGGTCGTGGTCGTCCTCGGCATCCGGATCTTCGGCAACGCCGCGGCCATCCGGCGGCACGTGTTCCGCGCATGACGGGTGCACCGCCGCCCGGGCCCCCGCCGGGCGACGGACCGGAGCCCGACGCCCCGACGGGCGACGGGGGCGCGGCGGGGCCGCCGGTCCGCCCGCCCGCCGCGGTGCGGCGGCGCCGGGACCACCTGGCCGCCGCGCTCATCGGCGTGCTCACCCTGCTGCTCGGGTTCGCCCTCGCCGTGCAGGTCCGCAACGCGGACGAGGCGCAGCTGCTGGCCGGCGCGCGGGAGGAGGACCTGGTCCGGATCCTCGGCGAGCTGGGCAGCCGCGAGGAGCGGCTGCGGGCCCAGCTCGCCGAGCAGCGGACCGCCCTGCGGGAGCTCGGCGGCTCCGGCAGCCGGACGGGGACCGCGCTGGAGGAGGCGCGACGGCGCGCCGAGGCCCTCGGCATCCTCAACGGCACCCTGCCGGCCCAGGGACCGGGCCTGACGCTGGCGATCGCCGACCCCTCGGGCGCCGTCCGGGTCTCCGACGTCATCGACGTGATCCAGGAGCTGCGCGGGGCCGGGGCGGAGACCATGCAGGTCGACGACGTCCGCATCGGCCTGTCGACGGCCGTCACCGGCACCACCGGGAACCTGCGGGTCGACGGCACGCCGCTGAGCTCGCCGTACGAGTTCGTCGTCCTCGGCGACCCGCAGGGGATGGAGACGGCGATGAACATCCCGGGCGGCGTGGTGCAGCGCATCGAGCGCCGCGGCGGCACCGTTCGCATCACCCAGTCGCCCGAGCTGGTCGTCGACGCGTTGCGGCCCCTGGACCGCCCTCAATACGCTGCGCCCGAGACCGGCGACTGAACCGGCCGTGCACCGCACCGACCACCAGCCCCAGCCATCCTTGGAGACGACCGCCGCATGAGCACCCCCGACGACCGCCGCTACACCGACCAGCACGAGTGGGCGCTGGTGCAGGGCACCGACGGCACGTCGACCGTCGTCCGGGTCGGCATCACCGACCACGCGCAGGACGCGCTGGGGGACATCGTCTTCGTGCAGCTGCCCGAGGTCGGCCAGGAGGTGGGCCCCGGCACCGCCATCGGCGAGGTCGAGTCGACCAAGTCCGTGTCCGACGTCTACGCGCCCGTCATAGGGGTCGTGGCGGCCGTGAACGAGCGCCTGGCCGACGCGCCCGAGACGATCAACGCCGATCCCTACGGTGCGGGCTGGCTGGTCGACATCGCCGTGCCGGGGGAGGGCGGCGACCCGATCGGGCAGCTGCTCGACGCCGACGCCTACCAGGCCCTGGTCGACGGCTCGTAGCCGGGCCGCCGGGAGGCTGAGTCCCGGCATCGATCACTATGATCGCGCTGGGCGGGGAACAGCGGGGAAACCCGCCTGTCCCAGCCCTCCCCGTCCGGTTGACCCTCGGGCCGACCGGCTGGTTCCATGACCCACGGTCCGCCGCCCACCCGCGGCGGCCGACCCGCGGCGGGCCGTCCGGCCCACCGTCCGCCGGCCGCCCGCGGCCCGTTCGAGGGCCGCGGCGGGCCCCCTCGCACCGGAGGAGACGCAACGTGCACTGCACTCGATGTGGCCACGAGAACCCCGAGGGCAGTCGCTTCTGCGCGCAGTGCGGTGGCGCGCTGGCCCCCGAGCGCATCGGCGAGGCCACCAGCGTGATCCCGAAGGTCGGTGGTGAGGACTCCGGCGACCAGCCGGAGGTCACCGAGCCGGCCGACGCGCACGCGGGCGCGGTCGAGTCGCTGCCGGCGGGCTCGGCCCTGCTGGTCGTCAAGCGCGGCCCCAACGCCGGGAGCCGTTTCCTGCTCGACCAGGACGTCACGACGGCCGGCCGGCACCCCGACAGCGACATCTTCCTGGACGACGTCACGGTCAGCCGCCGGCACGTCGAGTTCCACCGCGAGGGCGGCGGCTTCTCGGTGCACGACGTCGGCAGCCTGAACGGCACCTACGTCAACCGGGAGCCCGTCGACGTCGCCAACCTCGCCGGTGGCGACGAGGTGCAGATCGGGAAGTTCCGGCTCGTGTACCTGACCGGCCCGCGCACGGGCGAGCCGGCCGCTCGCTAGTGCACCGACCGGTCGGCTACCGCATGCGGGGACCGCGGCCGGGGACACCGCGACGGTGCCCCGGCGAGAGAGGGGCGTGACCGCCGTGCCCGAGCGCGAGCGTGCGCTCGGGGACGCCGGCGACCAGCACGCGCCGCGCCTGACCATCGGCGAGGTGCTGGCTGTTCTTCGCGACGACTTCCCCGACGTGACGATCAGCAAGATCCGCTACCTGGAGTCCGAGGACCTGGTCCACCCGCAGCGCACGCCGTCGGGGTACCGGAAGTTCTCGCGGGCCGACGTCAGCAGGCTGCGGTACGTGCTCACCGCCCAGCGGGACCACTACCTGCCGCTGCGGGTGATCAAGGACCACCTGGACGCCCTGGACCGCGGCGAGCCGCTCCCCGGCACCAGCAGCGCGTCGGCGCCGCTGCCCCCTGCCTCCACGGAGGAGGGGTCGGTGGCGCCGCTGACCGCGGAGCAGTTCGCCCGGGCCGCCGGGCTGGAGCCCGATCAGCTGGCCGACTGCGTGCAGTTCGGTCTGCTGACCACCGACGCCGACGGCCGGCACCCTGCCGGGGACCTGCCCATCGGGCGGGCCGCGGCGGGGCTGGCCCGGCACGGCATCGAGCCGCGGCACCTGCGGGTCTACCGCAGCGCCGTGGAGCGCGAGGCCGGGCTCGTCGAGCAGCTCGTCGCGCCCGTGCTGCGGGCCCGCTCGGAGGAGGCCCGGTCCCGGGCCACCGAGAAGCTGCAGGACCTCGCGGCGCTCTCCGCGCAGCTGCACACGGCACTGCTCGAGACGCGCCTGCGGGATCTCCTGCGCCCCTGAGCGGGCGTACCGTGGACGCGTCGCCGCCCGCGCGTCCGAGGGGCCGACGTGTCACCGGCCGCCTGACCAGACCGCCCCGCCCGACCCCGGGCCGCAGCCGAGGGAGCCGCACCGTGCAGGAGCTTCGAGTCGTCGGCGTCCGCGTCGAACTGCCCGGCAACCAGCCGATCCTGCTGCTGAAGGAGACGCAGGGGGAGCGCTACCTGCCGATCTGGATCGGCGCCGTGGAGGCGGCGGCGATCGCGTTCGAGCAGCAGGGCGTGCGCCCGGCCCGCCCGATGACGCACGACCTGCTGCGCGAGGTCGTGCGCACGCTGGGTGCGGAGCTGGAGGCGGTGAACATCACCGAGATGCGCGACGGCATCTACATCGCCGAGCTGGTGTTCGGCGACGACCGCATCGTCAGCGCCCGGCCGTCGGACGCCGTCGCCCTGGCCGTCCGCACCGGCGCGCCGATCTTCGGCGCGGACGACCTGCTCGACGAGGTGGGCATCGAGATCCCCGACGAGCAGGAGGACGAGGTGGAGAAGTTCCGCGAGTTCCTCGACCAGATCTCGCCCGAGGACTTCGGCGCCGGCTCCGGCTCCGGCGGCGGTGGCCCCGCCTGAGCGGGGCTCGACCAGGGCCGTTCCGGGCCCATCCCGGGAGCATCGGCAGCGGACCACCGGACCTCCACCCGAAATGATGAGGAGAGCGACACGCCGCCCCGCTCAGTTGACCGGCCACCTGGCCCGGCTTACCGTCGGCGAACAACAGCGGTGTGACACCTGGGATCACGGGTGCCGAGCCGTCGACCTGCCGCAGGCGTGGCGGGACAGAGGAGGACGCTGGACGTGAGCGACCAGAGCAACGGCTCGCAGGGTCAGCTGTTCAGCGACGCCGCCGTCGGTGCGCCGCAGTACGACGAGGTCGACACCGACCTCGTCGGCTACCGCGGACCGACCGCCTGCGCCGCTGCCGGGATCACCTACCGCCAGCTGGACTACTGGGCCCGGACCGGTCTGGTCGCCCCGTCGGTGCGCAGCGCCACCGGGTCGGGCACCCAGCGGCTCTACTCCTTCCGCGACATCCTGGTGCTCAAGGTCGTCAAGCGGCTCCTGGACACCGGCGTCTCGCTGCAGAACATCCGCAAGGCCGTCGACCACCTCCGCCAGCGCGGGGTGAAGGAGCTGGCCAACGTCACGCTCTTCTCCGACGGTGCGACGGTCTACGAGTGCACGTCCGCCGAGGAGGTCGTCGACCTGCTGGCCGGCGGGCAGGGCGTCTTCGGCATCGCCGTCTCCGGGGCACTCCGCGAGCTCTCCGGTGAGCTCGCCGAGCTGCCGGCCGAACGGATCGACGGCGGCCAGGTCGTCCCCTCCGACGACGAGCTGTCCATGCGCCGTCGCCGCCGGGCCGCGACGGCGTAGATCGAACCGGGAAGAGCCCCGTCCGCAGCCGCGGACGGGGCTCTTCGCCGTGCGGGCTCAGTAACCCGCTCCCAGGGCGTTCCTCGTGGTCCGGGACCGTTGCCGGCCCCCGAGAGCACGAGGAACACCCCACAGCGCCGCGGCGGGGAGCCCGTCGCGGCGCTGGTACCGTCCGAGCAGTGACCGACCGCGCTGCCGGTGCCGCGGGCGAGCCGACGGGGGAGACCCTTCCGCCGCTCGCCGGGCCGCTGCCCTCCCTGAACGCCCTCGACACCGCCGGCTCCTTCGCCGGCCGCCACATCGGCCCGCGCCCCGGCGACACCGCCGCGATGCTCGAGGTCGTGGGGCACCCGTCGCTGGAGTCGCTGGTGGACGCGTGCGTCCCGGAGGGGGTGCGCGACCGCGAACCGCTGGCGCTCCCGCCGGCCGAGGACGAGGCCGCGGTGCTCGCCCTCCTCCGCGAGCGGGCGGCGGAGAACGAGGTGTTCACCTCGATGATCGGCCTGGGCTACCACGGCACGCTCACCCCGCCGGTCATCCAGCGCACGGTCCTGGAGAACCCGGCCTGGTACACCGCCTACACGCCGTACCAGCCCGAGATCAGCCAGGGCCGGCTCGAGGCGCTGATCAACTTCCAGACGACGGTCGCGGACCTCACCGGCCTGCCGGTCGCCGGCGCCTCGATGCTCGACGAGGCGACCGCCGCGGCCGAGGCGATGACGCTGGTCCGCCGGGCGGGGCGCGCCAGGGCCGACGCGGTCTTCGTCGTCGACGCCGACACCCTGCCGCAGACCCTCGGCGTGCTGCGGACCCGTGCCGAGCCGCTGGGCATCCGGCTGCACGTGACCGACCTCTCCAGCGGCTGGCCCGCCGACCTGCCCGAGGCCGGCGCATTCGGCGTCCTGCTGTCCTACCCGGGCGCCGGCGGCGCGGTCCGCGACCACCGGGCGCTCGTGGCGGCGGCGCACGAGGCCGGCGCCTCCGTCGTGGTTGCCGCGGACCTGCTCGCGCTCACCCTCTTGGAGGCCCCGGGGGAGTGGGGCGCCGACGTCGCCTGCGGCACGACCCAGCGCTTCGGCGTGCCGATGGGCTTCGGCGGTCCGCACGCCGGCTACCTGTCGGTCCGCGAAGGTCTGGCGCGGCAGCTGCCCGGCCGCCTGGTCGGCGTCTCTGTGGACGCCGACGGCGACGTCGCCTACCGGCTGGCGCTGCAGACCCGTGAGCAGCACATCCGCCGCGAGAAGGCGACCAGCAACATCTGCACCGCGCAGGTGCTGCTGGCCGTCATGGCCGGCGCCTACGCGGTCTACCACGGCCCGGACGGGCTGGCGGCGATCGCGGCGCGGGTGCACCGCAGCGCCACCACGCTGGCCGGCTGGCTGACCGCCGGGGGCCTGGAGCTGGTGCACGAGCGCTACTTCGACACCGTCTGCGTCTCCGTGCCGGGCCGGGCGGCGGACGTGCTGGCCGCCGCCGCCCAGCGGCGGATCAACCTGCGCCGGGTCGACGACGACACCGTCGCGGTCGCCTGCGACGAGACGACGACGCCGGCGATCCTGCGCGACGTCGCCGCGGCGTTCGGCGTGGCCGCCGACGACTCGGACCTGGCCGACGACGGCGCGGACGCGCTGCCGCCGGAGCTCCGCCGCCGCACGCCCTTCCTCACCCACCCGGTGTTCTCCGCGCACCGCTCGGAGACGGCGATGCTGCGCTACCTGCGCTCGCTGAGCGACAAGGACCTGGCGCTGGACCGCACGATGATCCCGCTGGGCTCGTGCACGATGAAGCTGAACGCCGCCACCGAGATGGCCGCGATCACCTGGCCGGAGTTCGCGAACCTGCACCCGTTCGTGCCCGCCGACCAGGCCCGCGGCTACGCCCGGCTGATCGACGAGCTGTGCGCCGGGCTGGCCGAGGTCACCGGGTACGCCGCGGTCAGCGTGCAGCCCAACGCCGGCTCCCAGGGGGAGTTCGCCGGCCTGCTGGCCATCCGCGGCTACCACCGCAGCCGGGGCGAGGAGCAGCGCGACGTCTGCCTGATCCCCAGCTCGGCGCACGGCACCAACGCGGCCAGCGCCGTCATGGCGGGCATGCGAGTGGTCGTGGTGGCCTGCGACGAGGCGGGCAACGTGGACCTGGCGGATCTGCGGGCCAAGGTCGGCCAGCACGCCGAGCGGCTGGCGGCGATCATGATCACCTACCCGTCGACGCACGGCGTCTTCGAGACCGAGATCCAGGACATCTGCGCCGCCGTGCACGACGCCGGCGGTCAGGTCTACGTCGACGGCGCGAACCTCAACGCCATGGTGGGGCTGGCGCGGCCGGGCCGGTTCGGCTCCGACGTCAGCCACCTGAACCTGCACAAGACGTTCTGCATCCCGCACGGCGGCGGCGGTCCCGGTGTCGGGCCGGTCGCCGTCCGCGAGCACCTGGTGCCCTTCCTGCCCAACCACCCGGTGGTGCCCGCCGCCGGTCCGGAGACCGGTCCCGGTCCGGTCTCCGCGGCGCCGTGGGGCTCCGCGGACATCCTGCCGATCTCCTGGGCCTACATGCGGCTGATGGGCCCGGACGGCCTGACCCGGGCCACCGAGCACGCGATCCTGGCCGCCAACTACCTGGCCGCCCGGCTGCGCGAGCACTACCCGGTGCTCTACACCGGCCGGAACGGTCTCGTCGCCCACGAGTGCATCCTCGACATCCGGCCGCTCACCAAGGCCACCGGCGTCACCAACGACGACATCGCCAAGCGGCTGATCGACTTCGGCTTCCACGCACCGACGATGAGCTTCCCGGTGGCCGGCACGCTCATGGTCGAGCCCACCGAGAGCGAGGACAAGGCCGAACTCGACCGGTTCGTCGAGGCGATGGTGGCCATCCGCGGAGAGATCGAGAAGGTCGCCACCGGGGAGTTCGACCGCACCGACAACCCGCTGCGGAACGCGCCGCACACGCTGGCGATGCTGGCGGGGGAGTGGGACCGCCCCTACCCCCGGACGACGGCGGTCTACCCGGTGCGCGGGCTGCAGGGCCGCGGCTACCTGAGCCCGGTCCGGCGGATCGACCAGGCCTACGGCGACCGCAACCTGGTCTGCTCGTGCCCGCCGCCCGAGGCGTTCGCCGAGCACGACTTCGACGGGCACGCCCCGGCCGGCGACGGCCAGGTGCCGACCCGGGGTGCCGGGGCGCCGGACGACCTGGGCACGACCGCCGACGTGGTGGGTGCCTCCGCCTAGCACCGGCCACGGTGTCGGTCGTCGGTGGCACGCTCTGCGCCATGACCGATGCAGCCGGGTACAAGGACGACCTCGTGCAGTACCTCCAGGAGGCGCGCGACGTCGTCCTGCTCAAGCTGGAGGGGGTGTCGGAGTACGACGCCCGGCGGCCGCTGACGCCGACCGGCACGAACCTGCTGGGCCTGGTGAAGCACCTGGCCTTCGTGGAGCTCGGGTACTTCGGTGCGGTCTTCGGCCGTCCCCACCCGGACACGGAGGCGTGGCTGGCCGCCGACCCGGGCGACAACGACGACA
Source organism: Blastococcus sp. SYSU DS0619 (assembly GCF_054051035.1). Classification (NCBI taxonomy): domain Bacteria; kingdom Bacillati; phylum Actinomycetota; class Actinomycetes; order Geodermatophilales; family Geodermatophilaceae; genus Blastococcus; species Blastococcus sp. SYSU DS0619. Next base: position 70,165 of record NZ_JBJHAM010000009.1, read on the forward strand.
TGTGGGCCACCGCGGCGGAGAGCCGGGATGACGTCGTGGCGCGGTACCGCCGTGCCTGGGCCCACGCGGCCGGGACGATCGGGACGCTGGCGCTGGACGACGTCGGGCGGGTGCCGTGGTGGGGCCACGGTGGTCGCGAGGTGACGCTGCACCGCGTCCTCGTCCACGTGATCGCCGAGACCCATCGGCACGCCGGTCACGCCGACATCGTGCGGGAACTGGTCGACGGCTCGGTGGGCTACCGGTCGGTCGGCGACAACCTGCCCGAGCACGACGACGCCTGGTGGCGGCAGCACCGCGACCGGGTGGAGCGGACCGCGCGGGCGGCGGCGGGGGAGCAGCGGGGAGCCGCCGTCAGGCGCTGACGGGCTCCGGGGCCAGCCAGACGTGGTGGTCGGCGAACGCGCGGCCGTCGGGGAGCAGCTGACCGTCGTCGTCGAACAGGACGACGCCGTTGCAGAGCAGGCGCCACCCCTGCTCGGGGTGGCTGGTCACTACGGCGGCCAGATCGCGGGCCTCGCTGGCGGCCTCGGGGCAGGGGGTGCGGTGGGTGCACATGGTGGCTCTCATCCGTTCCGCCGGGGGGAGCCGGCAGTCACTGGTAGTGCTCGTCCGATGACCGGACTCTTCCAGTGTCGGCACGAGCCCAGGGGTTCATCACGTGATGCGGGTCACCTAATCACCCGTCCGGGTCGTCAGGTCCTGCCATGGCGGCGGTGTCGGCCGCGTGGGTGGGCCGGTGCCGGCGGCGTGTCGCGCCGGGTCAGAGCTTGCGCAGGAGGACCCGGCGCACCGAGTGGTCGGCCGACTTCTGCAGCACCAGCCGGGCGCGCGACCGCGTGGGCGCGATGTTGTCCCGCAGGTTCGGTCCGTTCACCGCCGCCCAGATGCCCAGCGCCGTCTCCCGGGCCTGCTCGTCGGTGAGGGCGGCGAAGCGGTGGAAGTACGCGGTGGAGTCCTGGAACGCCGTGCGCCGGAGCGCGCGGAAGCGCTCGACGTACCAGCGCTGGATGTCGGCCTCGGCGGCATCGACGTAGACGGAGAAGTCGAAGAAGTCCGACAAGAAGATCTCCGGGGCCGAGCCGTCCGTGCGGCGCCCGGCCTGCAGCACGTTCAGCCCCTCGAGGACGAGGATGTCGGGCCGGTCCACCGCCTGCACCCGCCCGGGCACGATGTCGTAGGACTGGTGGTCGTACACCGGCGCGAACACCTCCTCTCGGCCGGACTTCACGTCGGCCAGGAAGCGCAGCAGCGCGCGGCGGTCGTAGCTCTCGGGGAATCCCTTGCGGCCCAGCAGCGACCGCTCCTCGAGCACCGCGTTGGGCAGGAGGAAGCCGTCGGTGGTCACCAGGTCGACGCGGGGGGCGCCCGGGGTGGCCGCCAGCAGCGTCTGCAGCAGGCGGGCGGTGGTGCTCTTGCCCACGGCGACGCTGCCGGCGACGGCGATGACGAACGGCACCTTGGCCGTCGTGTCCCCCAGGAACTCGCTCTGCGCGGCCCACAGCCGGCGACTGGCCGTCACGTGCAGGCTCAGCAGCCGCGCCAGCGGGAGGTAGACCGTGGCCACCTCGTCGAGGTCGATGCGGTCACCGAGCGAGGCCAGGGTGTCCAGCTCCGCCGCGTCCAGCGGCAGGCTCGAGCCGGCCGCCAGTGCTCGCCACGAGTCGCGGTCGAACACCGCGTAGGGCGAGATGGAGCCACGCGTCCCAGCCGTCACGCGCCCCATGGTGCCGTCCTGCCCGGGAGCGACCTGCGTGCGGGGTCACCCGGGCGGGTGGGCAGGCCCGGGCGGCGGGCGGCAGAGCGCCCTGCGACGGCGCCACCCGTCTAGGGTTCTCCCGTGCCTGCCCGCCCGGGACTGCTCGAGTGCATCGAGCGGTACTTCACCGCCGCGCCCCTGCCGGACGCCCGGATCGAGCGCGCCGGGGCCCTGGACGTCCCGATCGCCGACCCCACCTGGCCGTACCCGGCCCGGCCGCGCAAGGACGCCGGGACGGTCACCGCCGACGACGTCCGCGGCGCGATCGCGCTGCAGCAGGCCGCGGGCCTCCCGGCCGCGCTGGAGTGGATCCCCGAGTGCTCGCCCGGGGTGGCCGCCGCCGCCCGCGCGGCGGGGATGGCGGTCGAGGAGCTGCCGCTGCTCGTGGCCGACGACCCGGTGGACGTGGTGCTGCCGACGGGAGTCCGGCTGTTCCTGGTGGGGGCCGAGGATCCGGAGCTGCCGCACTACCAGCAGCTGGCCGCGCTGGCCTTCGCCCACCCCGGTGGACCGGCCGACGTGCCCGAGGTGCCGGCCGACACCTCGCCCGAGGCGGCGGCGCGCACGGCCGTCCTCCGGGAGCGGATAGCCGAGGGGCGCACCGTGCTGATGGTGGCCATCGAGAGCGGGATCCCGGTCGCCGTCGGGTCGCACCAGCCGGTGGACATCGACGGCACCGAGGTCAGCGAGATCGTCGCGGTGGCCACGCTGCCCCGGCTGCGCGGTCGCGGCCTGGGAGCCGGCATCGCCTCGGCGCTGGCCGCGCACGCCCGGGAGAGCGCCGACCTGGTCTTCCTGGCCGCCGGTGACGACGACGTGGCCCGGGTCTACGAGCGCATCGGATTCGCCCGGGTGGCGACCACGGGCGTCGCCGAGCTCCCGCTCCCGGAGTGATCCGACCGCCGGCTCACCTGCCGCCGGCGGTCGTCGTCCCGGCGGCCACCGCCGCGCCCGCCGCGGTGAGGGCTGCGCGCGCGGAGTCGTAGTCGACCGACCGCGGTACCTCGCTGAGCAGCACGACCACCCGGGAGCCGACCACCGCGACCGAGTGCAGGTGCCGCTGCCCGTCGACGCAGCACATCCACCCCTGCTTCACCGCCGGGCGGCCGGGCAGGGTGCCGAAGAGCCCGAACCGCTGGTCGAAGCCGTCGGCCGCCTCGGGCGTCGCCGCCCGCATCCAGCGGAGCAGGGCCGCCGCGTCCGCCGGATGGGCGACCACGGGCAGCCGGGACAGGAACCGGGCCACGTCCTGCGCCGTCGTGACCGCCTGTCCCCACTGCCCGGGGATCTCCGCCGGCGGAGGGCCGGTGCCCGGCAGGCCGTACCGGGCGGCCACGTCGCGCACCATCTGCCCGCCGCCGAAGCGCACCCACAGGGTCGAGGCCGCCGGATCGTCGGAGCGGCGGATCATCTCGCGCAGCAGCACCTGGTCGTCGGACGTGAGGACGATGCTCCCGGCGCGGGCCCGGCCCAGGATGTCCTCGGCCATGAACAGCTTGACCATCGACGCGGTCGGGAAGGGCCGGTCGGCCACCGGGCCGTTGTCGGAGCGGTACGCCGCGCGACGGGCCGCGCGGGCCTCGGCGGCGCGGAGGCTGCCCTCGGTGATGCGGGTCTGCTGACGGGCGACCACGACCGCGAGCGTGCCCGCCGAGTCGTACGCCTGCACCGCGTCGGCCACGACGCGGGCCGGTGGCACGCCGCCGGCCGCCGCACGCCCGGGGCGGAGGGCTTCCAGCGTCAGCAGCTGGACGACGGTGAGCAGGGCCGTGACCAGTGAGAGCGCGAGGACCCCGGATCGATGCCGGGCAACCGGATGGGGCACCCCCTGGTGATGCCACCCGACGGCCGGCGGCTCACCCGGGACGAGGCGGCAGTCCCGGAGAGGCGGGGTGGCCTGCCGCTGTGCAGTCGGGTGGCTGCACAGCGGCGGCGCCTCACTGCTGCTCGTAGGTGGCGACCAGCGTGGCCCGCGCCAGCGTGTGGGAGAACAGGTTGAACCCGAGCACGGCGGGCGTGGTGCCGGCGTCGACGTCGAGGCGGTCGGTGTCGACGGCGTGCACCACCACGAAGTAGCGGTGCGGGCCGTGCCCGGGCGGGGGAGCGGCGCCCACGAAGCCGGCGAAGCCGGCGTCGTTGCGCAGCTGGACCGCGCCGTCGGGGAGCTGCGGGGAGTCCTTGTCGCCGGCGCCGGAGGGCAGCTCGGTGACCGAGGCCGGGATGTTGGCCACGGCCCAGTGCCAGAAGCCGCTGGCGGTGGGGGCGTCGGGGTCGTAGACGGTGACGGCGAAGCTGCGGGTGCCCTCCGGGAAACCGGACCAGGACAGCTGCGGCGAGCGGTCCTCGCCGCCGGCGCCCATGACGCCGCTGACGTGCGGCATCGGCAGCACCTGTCCGTCGGACACGTCGCTGCTGGTGACGGCGAAGCCCGGCACCTGCGGCAGGAAGTCGTACGGGTTCGGCGGGGTGGGCCGGTCGGCCATAGTGGTCCTCTCCCTCGGTAGCGGTGCACCGGCTGCTCGGGTCGCGCCGGAGCGTTCCTCCCGGACCCTAGGCAGCGGTGCCCGGTGGCGCCCGTCGGCGGCCCCGACACGGTCCCGCCGCCGTCCCGACACGTGCGCGGTGCACGCCGCCGGTAGCGTCGCGGCGTGTCCTCTCCGCGATCGGTCGGCCTCCCCGACGGCGTCCGGGCCTGCCTGTTCGACCTCGACGGCGTCCTCACCCGGACGGCGACGGTGCACATGGCGGCCTGGAAGCGCACCTTCGACGAGTTCCTGCGAGCCCGTGACCCGGCGGCGCCGGAGTTCACGCAGGAGGACTACAACCGCCACGTCGACGGCAAGCCACGCGCCGACGGCGTCCGCGACTTCCTGGCCAGCCGCGGCATCACCCTGCCCGAGGGCGACCCTGGGGATCCGGCGGACGCCCAGACGGTGCAGGCGGTCGCCGGCCGGAAGAACGTGCTGGTGCTCGCCGAGCTCGACGAGCACGGCGTCGAGGTCTACGAGGGGTCGGTCCGCTACCTGCGGGCGGCGCGGGAGGCCGGGCTGGCGACGGCGGTCGTGACCGCGTCGGCGAACGGCGAGCACGTCGTCTCCGTCGGCGGCTTCGCCGACCTGGTCGACGTACGGATCGACGGCGTGACCGCCAAGCGTGACGGCCTGCGTGGCAAGCCCGCCCCCGACACCTTCCTCGCCGGCGCCCGGGCGCTCGGCGTGGCCCCCGGTGAGGCGGTCGTCTTCGAGGACGCCCTCGCCGGGGTGGCCGCCGGCCGCGCGGGGAACTTCGCCCACGTCGTCGGCGTCGACCGGGTCGGGCACGCCGACGGGCTCCGGGAGGCGGGGGCGGACGTCGTCGTCACCGACCTCGCCGAGCTGCTGGAACGGTCGTGACGGAAGGCCGGGCGATCTTCCCGGTCGAGCCCTGGGCGCTGACCGAGGTCGGGCTGGACCACGCCAGCCTGGGCGTGCACGAGTCGGTGTTCGCGCTGGCCAACGGGCACCTCGGCATGCGCGGCTCGCTCGAGGAGGGCGAGCCGGTCGTCGTGCCGGGCACCTACCTCAACGGCTTCTTCGAGGAGCGGCCGCTGCCCTACGCCGAGGCCGGGTACGGCTTCCCGGAGATGGGCCAGACCGTCGTCAACGTGACCGACGGCAAGCTCATCCGGCTGCTGGTCAAGGACTCGCCGCTGGACCTGAACTACGGCGAGGTGATCGACCACCGCCGGACGCTCGACCTGCGCGCCGGGGTGCTGCGCCGGTCGACCGAGTGGCGCTCCCCGGGCGGCCGGACGGTGCGGCTGACCAGCACCCGCCTGGTGTCGCTGGCCCGGCGCTCCATCGCGGCGATCGAGTACCAGGTCGAGGTCACCGACGACCTCGGCGACCTCTACGTCGCCCTGCAGTCGGACCTGCTGGCCAACGACGACGGCGCGCCCGCCGACGACGGCGATCCCCGTGCGGCCGCCGCGCTCGCCCGTCCGCTGGAGTGCGAGCTGGCCGCCGGCCGCGGCCGGCGCGCGGTGCTGGTGCACCGCACCCGCCGCAGCCGGCTGCGCATGGCCGCCGGCATGGACCACCTCATCGAGGTCCCGGACAGCTGCACCGAGGACATCGAGGCCGGAGGGGACCTCGCCCGGTACACCCTGGCCGCGCGCATCCCGCCGGGTGGCTCGCTGAGGCTGGTCAAGTTCCTGGCCTACGGCTGGTCGTCCCGCCGCTCGGAGGCGGCGCTGCGCGACCAGGTGGAGGCCGCGCTGGCCACCGCGAAGCTGGCCGGCTTCGACCGGCTGCTGCGCGAGCAGCGCGAGCTGCTGGACCAGCACTGGGCCGAGGCCGACGTCGAGATCGAGGGCGACGACGAGCTCCAGCAGGCCGTGCGGGTGGGGATGTTCCACGTCCTGCAGGCCGGGCTGCGCGCGGAGCGCCAGCCGATCCCGGCGAAGGGGCTCACCGGCCCCGGGTACGACGGCCACACCTTCTGGGACACCGAGACCTACGTGCTGCCGGTGCTCACCTACACCGCGCCGAACGCCGCCCGTGACGCGCTGGTGTGGCGGCACACCACCCTGGCGCTGGCCCGCGAGCGGGCGCGGGTGCTCGGGCTGCGCGGCGCCGCCTTCCCGTGGCGGACGATCCGCGGCGAGGAGACCTCCGGGTACTGGCCGGCGGGCACCGCGGCCTTCCACATCAACGCCGACATCGCCGACGCCGTCGTCCGCTACCACGACGCCACCCTCGACGAGCCCTTCGACCGCGACTACGGCGCGGAGCTGCTCATCGAGACCGGCCGGCTGTGGGCGTCGCTCGGGCACTTCGACGCCGAGCACGGCTTCCGGATCGACGGCGTGACCGGGCCGGACGAGTACACCGCCGTGGTCGACAACAACGTCTACACGAACCTCATGGCGCAGCGGAACCTGCGCGAGGCCGCGGCGGCGGTGCGCCGGCAACCCGACGTCGCCGGCCGGCTGTCGGTCACCGAGGAGGAGGTCGAGGAGTGGCTGCGGGCGGCGTCGCTGATGGCGGTGCCCTACGACACCCAGCTCGGCGTGCACATGCAGTCCGACGGCTTCACCCACCACGAGGAGTGGAACTTCGCCGGCACGCCGCAGGACCACTACCCGCTGCTGCTGCACTACCCCTACTTCGAGATCTACCGGAAGCAGGTCGTCAAGCAGGCGGACCTCGTGATGGCCCTGCACCTGCGGGGTGACGCGTTCACGCTCGAGGAGAAGATCGCCGACTTCGCCTACTACGAGGCGCGCACCACCCGCGACTCGTCGCTCTCGGCCACCCAGCAGGCCGTGGTCGCCGCCGAGACCGGGCACCTGCAGCTGGCCTACGAGTACTGGGCCGAGGCGGCGCTGACCGACCTGCAGAACCTGCACCACAACTCCGGGCACGGGCTGCACATCGCCTCGCTTGCGGGCGGCTGGACGGTCGCGGTCGCCGGGTTCGGCGGGCTGCGGGACCACGGCGGGCAGCTGGCGTTCGCGCCGCGGCTCCCCGAGCGGATCAGCCGGCTGCGGTTCCGGGTGGTCTACCGCGGCCGCAAGCTCACCGTGACCGTGACGCCGGACCGGGCCACCTACCGCCTGGTCGACGGCGATCCGCTGGACATCCGGCACCACGGTCGGCAGGTGCGGATCGACCACGACGACGTGGTGCTCGACGTGCCGCCGCCCCCGCAGGTGGAGCCGGTGCGCCAGCCCCCGGGGTGCGAGCCCCGGCGCCGCTCGCGGGGCTGAACCCGGGCCTTTCCGCGGGGGACCGGTGTCCCCTCCCGGCGAGGTCCCCGCCAGCACCTGCGTCGTGGGTGGTCCGTCTCTGCCCGGCCTGCCTGGGCAGAGACGGACCACCCGCAGGCCTGCTGCCGAGCGCGCCAGGGGATCGGCCCTGCGGGAGGGAGGGGGACGGTCCGGCTCCACGCTCGACCGTTATCCCCAACAACGAACGGTGTATGACGGGGTTCAGCCGAGCAGCCACCTCGCGCCCAGGACGAGCGCAGCAACATCCAGGATCAGGAACACCCCGACCCAGACGAGCGCGGGTACCCGGGTCAGCCGGGCCAGCTGGTCGGCGTCCGAATCCGGCGCGCCGTGGCGCCGGCGGGCGGTCTGCAGCTCCATCACGGCGCGCGGGGCGGCCAGCAGGAGGAACCACGTGGCGACCGCGGCGAACACCGACTGACCGACCGGTGGCAGCCACCAGGTGGCCGCGAAGACGATGCTCCCGGTGACCAGTACCGACCACAGGCCGTACCAGTTGCGGATCTGCACCAGCAGGAGAGCGAGCAGGAGCAGCAGCGCCCAGAGCAGCCCGACTGCGTGACCGGCGGCCAGCAGCGCCGCGGCGCCGAGCCCGAAGAGGGCCGGTCCGGTGTACCCGGCGGCACAGGTGAGCACCATGCCCAGCCCCGTCGGCCGGCCCGCGGAGACGGTCAGGCCCGAGGTGTCCGAGTGCAGCCGGATGCCGGCCAGCCGTCGTCCGGCCGCCAGCGCCACCAGGCCGTGGGCGCCCTCGTGGGCGATGGTCACGACGTTGCGGGCCGGGCGCCAGAGGGCGGGGGAGAGGACCAGGAGGGCCGCGGCGGCCGCGGTGGCGACCAGCACCGCCGTGGAGATCTCCGGGACGGTCGCCGTCACGCGGGCCCAGAAGCGGGCGAGGACCTCCACGCAGGGCAGTCAACCGCACGCACCTGGGAGGTCCCGGGGAGTGGCCGGGGTGTCGGAGGAGGCGGGTCTCACACCGGCGCGGGGGACGCGGGGGAGCGGTGCAGGCCCGATCCTGGAGGGATGACGACGTCAGCCTCCGTCACCCGGGACGACCTCCCGGTGACGGTGTCCTTCACGCGCCGGGCCGACCCGGCGCACGCCCGCGAGATGACGGCGTGGATCCGCGCCGGTCTCAGCATGGCGGAGAGCTTCCCCGGGTTCCTCGGCGCCGGCTGGGTCCGCTCCCGCCGCGACGCCGACGAGTGGCACATGCTCGCCCGGTTCGCCGACCAGCCGACCCTGACCGCCTGGGAGGCGTCCCCGGAGCGGCAGTGGTGGCTCCGGTCGGCCCAGGGCCTGGCCGAGGTGACCCGCACCGAGCGGCGCACCGGCATCGAGGGCTGGTTCGACTCGCCGGTGGCCGAGGTGGTGCACCCCGAACCGTCGGTGGCCGCGCCGCCGCGGTGGAAGCAGGCGGTCACCATCTGGCTGGTCTTCTTCCCGGTGAACCTGCTGGCCACGCTCACCCTGGGGGCGGCGCTCGCCGACGCGCACGTCGTGCTCCGGGTCCTCGTGATCACGCTCGCCCTGACGCCGGTCATGACCTACCTGCTGCTGCCGTGGATCACCGCGCGGCTGCAGTGGTGGCTCCAGGGCCGTCGCTGGCGCGACCGGTAGGGGAGCGGTGCCGGGGTCGCCCGGCCCCGCCCGCCCGGTCAGTTGCCCGGCTTGACCGCCTTGCCGCGCTCCTGCTCGGCCTCGTCGGCCTGATAGGCGCCCGGAATGGCGCGCGCCGCGCCGTCGTCGCCGGGCCCCACGGGGCGGTCGGTCAGGTTGTCCGGGCCGGGCGCGGGCGTGCCACCCGGCTCGCGGCGGTCGTCGGTGTCGGGTCGGGCCTCGGTCATGGGTCCTCCTGGGTCGCTCGGTCCCTGCGTCCGCTACCCGGCCGCGGCCGCCGGAACCGGGTCACAGCAGGCCGGCGTCGTGCACCACCAGCGCGACCTGCACCCGGTTGGCCGCCTCGAGCTTCACCAGCAGCCGGGAGACGTGCGCCTTGACCGTCGCCACGCTCATGTAGAGCTCGGCGGCGATGCCGGCGTTGGACAGCCCGCGCCCGACCGCCAGCGCCACCTCCTGCTCCCGCTCGCTGAGCCGCGCCAGCAACGCACGGGCCCGGTCGCCGGCGTCGTCGCGAGGTGCCGCGGCGCCCGCGACGTGCGCCATCAGCTGCCTGGTCACGGTGGGGGAGAGCATCGGCTCGCCGTCGGCGACCCGGCGGACGGCGTCGACGATCGACGCCGGCGGGGTGTCCTTGAGCAGGAACCCGCTGGCCCCGGCGCGGAGGGCGCGCAGCACGTGGTCGTCGGCGTCGAACGTGGTCAGCACGATGACCTGCGGGCCGGTCCCGCCCGCCTGGAGGAGCTCGGTGGCAGCCAGGCCGTCCACGCGCGGCATGCGGATGTCCATGAGGACGAGGTCGGGGTCGGTCGCGGCCACGGCGGCGGGCACCTCGTCACCGTCGGCCGCCTCGCCGACCAGCCGGAGGCCCGGCGTGCCGCCGAGGACCATCGCCAGCGCCGCGCGCACCAGCGGGTCGTCGTCCACGACCAGCACCCGGACGTCGGGGGCCTCCTCGCTCACGCGGCGGCCACCGGGGACGGCCACGGGAGGCGCGCGCAGGCGGAACTCGCCCTCGGGGGTCCAGCCGTGCTCCAGGGTGCCTCCGGCAAGGCTGATCCGTTCGAGCAGGCCGATCAGCCCGGTACCGCTGCCGGGCAGGGCAGGCGGCGCCGGCCCGGCCACGGCCAGCGGGTTGCGCACCTCGACGGTGAGCCCGGTCCCCGCGGTGCCCTCGACGAGGACGTCGGCGACGGTGCCGGGTGCGTGCTTGCGCACGTTGGTCAGCGCCTCCTGCACCACCCGGTAGGCCGCGCGCCCGGTCGCCGCCGGCACTCCGCCGAGCTCGGGCACGCGGTACCGGGCCCGCACCCGAAGGCCGGCCCGCCGGCACTCCTCGACGAGCACCGGCAGCTCCCGCAGCGTCGGCTGTGGACGTTCGACGGCACCGGGCTCGGCCGACTCGCGCAGCACGCCGATGACCGCCCGCAGGTCTTCCAGGGCCTGCCGGGCACTGGCGCGCACCACCCCGGCCGCCGCCGCCACGTCGGCAGCGGGCGCATCGGGCCGGAACTCCAGGGCGCCGGCGTGCATGCTCAGCAGCGACAGCCGGTGGGCCAGCACGTCGTGCATCTCCCGGGCGATGCGGGTGCGCTCCAACTGCTGGGCCTGCGCGACCCGCAGCCGCTGCTCCGCCTCGGCGCGGGCGGCCCGCTCGCGGAGCGACACGACGAGCTGGCGCCGGGCCCGCACGAACATGCCCCAGGCGGTGGCGGCGGCGAGCAGCACGACGCCCAGTGCCGTGAACACCGGCCAGGGCAGTTCCGGGTCCGGGCGCAGCTGCACGTAGACCGCCAGCGCGGCGAGGTTCGCCGCGGCGACGGCGGCCACGGTCCGCCAGGTGCGGTGGACGGCCACGGTGAACAGGGCGGTCATGACGGCGATGGCCGCCATGTCGGAGAACGTCCCGATCGCCGCGAGGACCAGCGCGACGCCGACGGGCCACCGGCGCCGGCCCCACAGCAGCAGGCAGGCCAGCGTCCCTGCGACCAGGTCGGCGAGCAGGAGCAGGTCCGGGGGCGGGTCCCGGCGGCTCGCGGCCTCGGCGATGAAGAGCAGCCCCAGGCCCAGCGAGAGCAGGAACAGCGAGACGTCGACGACCCAGTCGCGCACCGAGCGTCGTACCCGGCGGTGCGACGGCGCGGGCCCCGTCCCGGGGGAGAGCGAGTCGGCGAGGAGGAGGGCCGGCACCAGTGACGGGTGGTCCACGCCGGGGGGCCGTAGCCCCTCCCGGTCGGTCACCGCGCTCACGACGTGAGGTTACGGGCGGAAGGGCCCGTCGCGGCACCGACGAAGGTCGACGTCCCCCTCGCCGGGGGCAGACCTAGGTCGGGGGATCGCCGACCGGCGGCCGATGCTTGGAGGACGGCCCGGACGACAGGGTGACCCGGTGATCGAGATCCAGCACCTGACCCGGAGGTACGGCACGCAGCAGGCCGTCTCCGACGTGTCCTTCAGCTGCCCGCCCGGCACCGTCACCGGGTTCCTCGGCCCCAACGGGGCGGGCAAGAGCACCACGCTGCGCGCGCTGTGCGGGCTGGCCGAGCCGACCGCCGGTTCCGCCACCATCGCCGGCCGCCGCTACCGGGAGCTGCCCAACGCCGGGCGGCACGTCGGCGTGCTGCTCGACGCCGGCGCGCAGCACTCCGGGCGGACCGGACGCGAGGTGCTCACCCTCTCGGCCATGGTCCTCGGCGTGCCGCGGTCCCGGGTCGGCGAGGTGCTGGACCTGGTCGGGCTCGCCGGGGCGGCGGCCGGCAAGCGGGTGGGGAAGTACTCGCTGGGCATGCGGCAGCGGCTGGGGCTGGCCGGCGCGCTGCTGGGCGATCCACAGGTCCTGGTGCTCGACGAGCCGGCCAACGGGCTGGACCCGGAGGGCATCTTCTGGATGCGGGGGCTGCTGCGCGGGTTCGCCGACCGCGGCGGCACGGTGCTGCTCTCCTCCCACCTGCTGCGGGAGGTGGAGGCGGTCGCCGACCGGCTGGTCGTCATCGCAGGCGGCCGGCTGGTCGCCTCGGGCACCAAGGAGGAGCTGCTGGCCGGCGCCGGCACCGTCGTCCGGGCCCGCGAACGAGAGGCGCTCCAGCAGGCTCTCGCCTCGTCCGGGATCGACGTCGACCCGGGTGCGGACGACGCCCTCCTGGCCGGCGCCGACCCCGAGGCGGTGGGACTGGCGGCCGCGCGGGCCGGGATCCCCCTCCTGGAGCTGCGGCCGGCCTCCGGTGCGGGGCTCGAGGAGCTCTTCCGCTCGCTCACCCACGCCGGCGAGCCCGCCGGCGCCGTCCCGACCCCCGCTCCGGTGCAGGAGGCCCACTCGTGACCACCACCGCCCCCGCTCCCGCCGCTCCGGCCGTCGACGTGCCGGCCCCGTCGCTGCCCACGCTGGTCGCCGTCGAGCTGCGCAAGGCTGCGGACACCCGCGCCGGTGCCTGGCTCCTCGTGGCCATCGCGGTCCTGGCGCTCGCCGTCCCCGCCCTCGTCCTGTTCTTCGGGGAGGCGCCGGAGAAGACGCTCGCCGAGTACCTGGGCGCCGCCCACCTGCCGGTGGCCGTCCTGCTGCCGGTCCTCGGCATCCTGCTGGTCACCAGCGAGTGGTCGCAGCGCACCGCCCTGACCACCTTCGCCCTGGTGCCGCAGCGCTCCCGCGTGCTGGTCGCCAAGCTGGGCGCGGCGGTCCTGCTGGCCGTCCTCGGCATCGTGGCCGGCGGTGCGGCCGCGGCTCTGGCCGCGGCCCTCACCCCGGTGCTCACGGACGACCCGACCTCGTGGTCGCTCGGCGCGGACCAGGTGGTCCAGGTGCTCCTGGTCCAGGTGCTCAACGTCCTCGTCGGCGTCGCGTTCGGGCTCCTGCTGCTCAGCTCGCCGCTGGCGATCGTCGTGTACTTCGCCCTGCCGACGGCGTTCACCGTGCTGGTGACCACGGTCGGGGCGCTGGACTGGGTACGCGACTGGCTGGACCTGTCGACGACCACGGGTCCCATGTACGCGGGGGAGCTCGACGGTCAGGGCTGGCTGCAGGTGGGGACGTCGGCGGCGCTGTGGCTGCTCGCTCCGCTGGTCGCCGGGTGGGTCCGGGTGCAGCGCAGCGAGGTCGCCTGAGCCCGCCTGCCGCTCCACCGGTCGGCGGAGCGGCAGGTCAGAGCTGCTGGGTCAGGTTGAGGGCGTTGCCGTCGGGGTCGGTGACGTGTGCGACGCGCTGGCCCCAGGGCATGTCGGCCGATCCGGACGGAGCGGAGCCGCCGAGCTCGGCGACGCGGGCGAGGGCCCCGTCGACGTCGGGCACCTCGATGCTGAGCAGCACCCGGCCCGGCGTGCCGGTGTCCACCGCGACGTCGGCGGTGAGGCCGAGCCCGGAGTTCCCCACGCGCAGTCCCAGGTAGAACAGCGGGCCCTCCTCGGGGAACCGCTCGGTCTCCGCCGCCTGGAGCAGGCCGACGTAGAAGGAGCGCAGCCGCTCGAGGTCCGGCGTGACGAGGATCGGGGTGATGGCGGGCGACATGCGGGCTCCCGGGAGGTAGGTGGTCCGGCAGCAGGATGGACCGCCGTGCCCGCGGGAAGTGAGCGGTCAGCCCTCGCGGGTGAACAGCCAGCGGGCGAAGACGGCATCCGCGTAGAGCTCGGTGCGCCAGCGCACCGACAGCCGGAACGCGCCCGGGGGTACGACCAACAGCGGGCTCGTATCGGTGGCCGCGTCCTCGTCCGGCACGGCGGAGTCCGGCGTCGGGCCGGGGGACTCGGGCAGGAGGAAGGCGCCGTTCTCGCCGGTGCCGTCCAGCGCCGCGCTGATGAACGCCAGCCGTCCGCTGGGTACCGACACCGTCTCGCCGGTCTGCTCGTCGCCCGCCGGGAAGGCGAGGGCGGCGTCGAGGGTGCCCCGGTAGTCGCCGGCGTCCGCCTGGACGACGGCGATGCTGCCGTCCTCGGCGCGGAACACCTCCAGCCACCCCTCGTCGCCGATCTCCGGATCGGTCAGGACCAGCGCGGCGGTGCCGGCACCCACCGGGATGCCGGTCAGGGAGTAGTCGAGGCGCGGCGCCAGGGCCTCGTACGCCTGGTCGCTGAGTCCGCGCCAGGAGGGCAGCAGCTCGCCGTCGAGGGCGAGGAAGGGTTCACCGTCGGTCCAGCAGCGGCCGACGTGGGTCCAGGTGCGGGGCATGCCCCGATCATCGTCCCCGCGGACGCGCGGGCGCCGCTACCGTCCGCGAGATGACGGTGCACCGGCTGGACCGGGACGAGGCGCGGGCGATCGCGGTGCGCGCCCAGTTGCTGGACGCGGGGCGCCCCGGCGGGCTCCTGGCGGCGGTCCGGCACCTCACGCTCGTGCAGGTCGACCCCACGGCGGCGGTCGCCCCGAGCGCCGACCTGGTGGCCTGGAGCAGGCTGGGGCGGGGCTACCGGCCCGAGCACCTGACCCGGGCGCTCGGGAACCGCAGCCTCGTGGAGCACAACGCGCTGATCCGGCCGATGGAGGACATCGGGCTCCTCCTCGCCGGGATGGCCCGCTGGCCCAGCCGGGAAGCGCCCCGGCAGTGGCTCCAGGCCAACGAGTCGTTCCGGCGGGACGTCGTCGACCGCCTTCGCTCGTCGGGGCCGCTGCTCTCCCGGGAGATCCCCGACACGAGCACCGTCCCGTGGGCCTCCACGGGCTGGACGCACGACCGGAACGTCACCCAGATGCTCGAGTTCCTCATGATGAGGGGCGAGGTGGCGATCGCCGGCCGGCGTGGCCGGCAGCGGCTGTGGGACGTCGCCGACCGGGTCTACCCGCCTGCGGTCCCCGTCGTCCCGGAGGACGAGGCCCGGCGGATCCGGGCGGACCGCCGGCTGCGGGCCCTGGGCATCGCACGGGAGAAGGGCGCCTCCGTCCCGGGCGAGCCGGTCGACGTCGGCGACGCGGGGGAGCCCGCCGTCGTCGAGGGGGTTCCCGGCACGTGGCGGGTCGACCCCGCGGCTCTCGGTCGGCCGTTCCAGGGGCGGACGGCGCTGCTGTCCCCGTTCGACCGCCTGGTGCACGACCGGTTGCGCGCCCAGGAGCTCTTCGGCTTCGAGTACGTGCTGGAGATGTACAAGCCGAAGGCCCGGCGGCGCTGGGGCTACTTCGCCCTCCCCGTGCTGCACGGCGACCGGCTCGTCGGGAAGCTCGACGTCACCGCCGACCGCACCGGAGGCAGGCTCGTGGTGAACGCGATCCACGAGGACGTGCCGTTCACCGCGACCGTCCGGGAGGCGGTGCAGGCGGAGATCGAGGACCTCGCCGGCTGGCTCGGGCTGGCTCTCGCCGATGGCGCCCGCTGAGCTCAGCCGCCGTCGGCCGCGACGATCTCCTGCAGGGCGCGGACGTGGCCCCGGTAGGCCTGCTTGCCGTCGGCGGTCAGCGCCAGCCAGAGACGGCTGCGGGAATCACGGACCCCCTTTTCCTGAGTGACGTAACCGGCGTCTGCGAGCTGGGTCAGGTGCTTGCTGAGTGCCGACTTCGAGATGTCCAGCTTCTGCTGCAGCGCCCCGAACTCGACCTTCTGGGCGGCGCTGAGCATCGCGCAGATGCGCAGCCGGTGCGGGGCGTGGATGACCTCGTCGAAGGCCGGCGTCTCAGTCGCCATGCCCGTGCTCCTGGACCCCGTACTCCGGGACCCCGTACTCCTGGACGTAGCGGAAGCCGGTGACGAGGACGGCGCCCGCGGTGACGGCGGCACCGGGGAACCAGATCCACCAGGCGCCGGTGGTCCCGTCGACGAGCCAGCACACCGCGAAGGTCCCCAGGACGACGGTCAGGTACGGGACCATGTCGGTGAACGTGACCGACGCGCCGGTGACCCCGTCGGCGTTGAACCAGTAGCGATGGGCGAGCAGGCCCATGAGCACCACCAGGGGGAGCACCACGATGGCCGCCGTCCTGGGCGGAAGCAGCTGCGCGAGGGTGACCCCCGCGACCACGGCGGCCCCCACGACGAAGAACCACCGGGGGATCGGCGGGTACCGGACGGCGTCCTCGTCCTTCCCGAGCTGAGCGAGGGTCTCCCGGGCTTCCTGAGGTGACGGCGATCCACCGTTCGAAGTTTCCATGAAGGAAACAGTAGGGCAGGGTTTCCCCTATGGCAACACTCGGGCTGGGGGCGGCGCGACGGCGACCCTGCCAGCCATTGACTTAGTCAGACTTAGCTAGGAATCATGTCTGAGTGACCAGGACCGTGAACGTGCACGAGGCCAAGACGCACCTGTCCCGGCTGCTGGAGGCGGTCGAGGCGGGGGAGGACGTCGTCATCGCTCGTGCCGGCAAGCCGGTCGCCCGACTGGTCGCCGCCGGAGCACGCACCGATCGGCGCGTGCCGGGCTCCTTGCGAGGGCGGATCCGGATCGCCGACGACTTCGACGAGACGCCGGAGGCGGTGCTCGCCGCGTTCCGCGGTGACGCCGGCCCGTGACGCTGCTGCTCGACACCCACGCGCTGCTCTGGTGGCTGGCCGACGACCCTCGGCTCACCGTGACCATGCGGGAGGCGATCGCGGAGCCGGGGGCTGCCGTTGCGGTGTCGGCCGTGTCGGCGTGGGAGATCGCGATCAAGTCGGCGCTGGGCAAGCTGGACCTGCCGGAGGGGCTGGCCGACGAACTGCACCGCCAGGGGTTCGACGAGCTGCCGGTCACCGTCGAGGACGGGCTGGCCGCCGGAGCGCTGCCGCGCCACCACGATGATCCGTTCGACCGGATGCTCATCGCCCAGGCGGCACGCCGACGACTGGTCGTGGTGACGGCCGACCGTCGTTTCGCCGACTACGGCGTCCTGGTGCTCGGGTAGGGGGCGTCAGCCCCGACTAGTTGACATAACGTCGATTATCGGCGCTATGGATACAGGTGGCGGAAGGGGTTGTCGATCTTGTCGACTGTCCCTGGCGCCGCGGCGACATGCGCGCACGTCGCCGCACGAGTGAGCTGGCGCCGTCCGCGTGAGCGAGCGTCGTCCGCCACGTCGCTGCCTCGACCGCGCGGTTCGTGCCACCTCGGCTCGGCGGCCGCCCGTCACGCGCTGGGCCGGCCGGCGTCCATGGTCGGACGGGTTGCTCGGCAGGTGTCGCTCCCCCGAAGTTGATCTTCACTGGATCGACCATGATCATCACGACCACCCCGGCCCTCGATCCGCCGTGCCGACATCGTGCCCTCGGAAGGTCGGATCCCGTCGGGCCGGCCACGTCCCCCGACCCGGCCACACCACCGTTAATACGTCACTGTGACGTAAGCAGTGTGGTGTCGGTCGTTCGACGGGCGGCTGGCGGTCGGCGTTCGTAGGGTCGAGGCATGAGAATCCGACGACCGTTCGCCGCACTGATGACTTCGCTGACACTGTTCGGTGGAGCCGCCACGCTGACCGCCTGCGGTGACCCGGCCGGAACGGACCGGAGCGACGGATCGACCGACGAGACGGTCCAGACGGTCGACCCGGAGGACGCTGATCGGGACAACTTCCCGGACGTCAGCGACCCGGAGGTCGGGCAGAACCTCGACGAGGACACCCAGGACCCGGACTGACCCCGGAGCTCAGCTGGAGCGCTCGGTGACCCAGAGCCGGTCGAGCCGACCCGTCGAGTGGACGAGGTCGGCCAGCGAGCGCTCCAGCTCGGCCTTCGTCGGGCGCTCCTGCAGCATCGTCTGGACGTCCTCGAGAGCGCAGCGCAGTTGGTACAACCGGTCCTGCAACCCGTCGAGCTCGGCCCGGGAGACCAGGACGACGTCGCCCGGCAGGCCGGCCTTCGCCGTCGCCGAGCGCTGTTCGTAGGCGCGCTGGCGGCACGCCTGGCCGCAGTACAGCCGGGGCCGCCCCACCGAGCCCTGCTGAGGGAGGACCCGCCGGCACCAGCCGCACCGCCGCTGCTCGCCGCTCCCCCGGCTGGGGAGGGGTGCGACGGGGACGGAGGTCAGACTGCCGGACGCGTGCTGCTGTGCCACGTCTGCGCACGGTAGACGTCACCACCGACAGCTTCGGGTGACACGCCAGGACGGCGAGCGGAAGGGGCCTGCGATGGAGGAACGGACCGCCGAGGACCTCTCCCCGGTCTTCGACTCGTTCAGCGAGGAGGGGCTGCGCGCCGCCGGCAGCCTGAAGTGGACCCGGTACGGCACGGCGACCGGCGCCTTCGTGGCCGAGATGGACTTCGGGACGGCGCCGGCCGTCACGGAGACGCTGCACGCCGCCGTGGACGCCGGCCGGTTGGGCTACCTGACCCCGGAGGCCGCCGCGGACATGGCCCGGGCGTGCGCGCGGTGGCAGGCCGACCGCTACGGGTGGACGGTGCCCGCCGAGTGGGTGACCCCGCTGGCCGACGTGCTGGCCGGTCTCCAGGCGGCGATCGAGCACTTCACCCCGCCGGGGAGCCCGGTCGTCCTGCCCACGCCGGCCTACATGCCGTTCCTGCAGGTGCCCGGCCTGCTCGGGCGGGAGATCCTCGAGGTGCCGATGGTGCGCCGCGACGGCCGGGCGACCTACGACCTGGACGGGATCGCCCGGGCGCTGGCGGCGGGTGGCCACCTGGTCGTGCACTGCAACCCGCACAACCCGCTGGGCCGGGTGTTCTCGGCCGAGGAGCAGCTGGCGCTCGCCGACGTCGTCGAGCGTGCGGGCGGGCGGGTGTTCGCCGACGAGATCCACGCGCCCCTCGTGCTGCCCGGCGCCGTCCACCGGCCCTACGCCTCCCTCTCCCCCGTCACGGCAGGGCACACCGTCACCGCCACGTCGGCGTCGAAGGCCTGGAACCTGCCGGGCCTCAAGGCCGCGCAGCTGATCCTGAGCAGCGAGGCCGACGCGGACCACTGGGCCGGGGTGGGCTTCCTCGCCGGTCACGGTGCCTCGACGCCGGGGGTGCTGGCGGCGACCGCCGCGTACGACCGGGGCCGGGGGTGGCTCGACTCCGTCCTCGGCTACCTCGACGGCAACCGCCGGCTGCTGGTGGACCGGCTGGCCGAGCGTGTGCCCGGCATCGGGTTCGACCCGCCGGAGGGCACCTACCTGGCCTGGCTCGACTGCCGGGACCTCGGGCTCCCGGGGCCGCCGGGCGGGTTCTTCCTCGAGCACGCCGGCGTCGCACTCGTCGAGGGCACGGAGTGCGGTGCCCCCGGAGCCGGCCACGTGCGGCTGAACTTCGCGACGCCCCGCCCGGTGCTGACCGCCCTGGTGGACCGGATGGTCGCGGCTCTCCCCGACCCGAACAGGGGCCCGCACGGGCCCGCGGGGCTGCCACTAGCGTGAACGCGTGCCTGCCGCGCGGTTCGCCTACCTCGACGCGCCGACGCCGTTGGCCATGGCGCACCGGGGCGGCGCCATCGAGCACCTGGAGAACACCATGCCCGCCTTCGAGGCGTGCGTGGAGCTGGGCTATCGCTACCTGGAGACCGACGTCCAGGTGACCGCCGACGGCGTGCTCATCGCCTTCCACGACCCGACGCTGGAGCGGGTGACCGACCACAGCGGGCGGATCGACTCCCTCACGTGGGCGCAGATCTCCGAGGCCCGGATCGGTGGCCGCGCGCCGATCGTGCGGCTGGAGGACCTGCTCGGCGCGTGGCCCGACGTCCGCTTCAACCTGGACATCAAGGGCGCGGGCGTGCTGGCTCCGCTCGTCCGGCTGGTGCGGAGCATGCAGGTCGCCGACCGGATCTGCCTCGGCTCGTTCTCCGACGCCCGGGTCGCGGCCGCCCGGCGGCTGTTCGGCCCGACCGTGTGCACCTCCCTGGGGCCCCGGGGGGTGGCGGCGCTGCGCCTGTCGTCCTACTCACCCCGGGCGGCCGGGCTGGTGCGCATCTCGGCCGGCTGCGCCCAGGTG
This sequence comes from Blastococcus sp. SYSU DS0619, assembly GCF_054051035.1. Lineage (NCBI taxonomy): Bacteria > Bacillati > Actinomycetota > Actinomycetes > Geodermatophilales > Geodermatophilaceae > Blastococcus > Blastococcus sp. SYSU DS0619. The sequence continues at coordinate 90,125 of NZ_JBJHAM010000009.1, forward strand.
CCCCTCCAGCTCGGCGGGCGCGCCCTGGTCGACGAGCGGTTCATCGCCGCCGCGCACGCCCGGGACCTGCAGGTGCACGTGTGGACCGTCGACGACCCCGCCGAGGCCGAGGCGATGCTCGACCTCGGGGTCGACGGGATCATGACCGACCGGCCGGCCATGCTGCGCGAGGTGCTGGAGAAGCGCGGCCAGTGGGCGCCGCGGTGAGCCGGCTGCGCGACTGGCGGCCGCGCACGCCTCCCCTGCCGGAGGACCTCGCACAGCTGGTCCGACCGGATGACCCCGAGTGGTTCGCCCGGGAGCTCGCCATCGCCATGGCGCCGCCCTGGTGGTTCTGGCAGTTCCTGCTGCGCCGGTTCTCCTGGCTGGTGAGCCTCTTCGGCCGGATCGAGGTCACCGGGACCATCCCCGAGGAGCTGCGCCGGGGGCCGCTGCTGCTGGCCGCCAACCACATCGGCGACTTCGACCCGGCCGTCGTCGCCGTCGCGCTGCACCGGCTCGGGGTCACGCCGCGGTTCATGGCGACCGGCGGGATCATCTCGGCGCCGGTCGCCGGCCCGCTGCTCGAGCGGGCCGGCACCATCCGCGTCGAGCGCGGCACCGAGCTGGCCCGGCAGGCGGTGCGGGTGACCGAGGTGGCTCTCGTCCACGGCGGTCACGTCGTCGCCTATCCCGAGGGCCGGGTGGGCCTGGCGCCGGACCTCTGGCCCGAGCGGGGCCGCACCGGCATGGCCCGTCTCGCGCTCGGCCTGCGGGTGCCGGTCATCCCGGTCAGCCAGTGGGGGGCCCACGAGGTGCTGCAGTACGGCAACGACCGGGGCAAGCTGCGAACCGCCGTCCGTGCGGTGTTCCGCCGCCCGGCGCTGCGCGTGCACGTCGGCCCGCCCGTGCACTTCGACGACCTCGCGATGGGCCGCGTCGGTGACGCCAACCGGGCCCGCACGCGCATCGCCGCAGCGCTGACCCGGGGCCTGCGGCAGCTGCGCGCCGGCGAGCTCGACGCCCCGGCCTTCGTGGACCCGACGCGCCCGACGACCGCCGTCGCCGCCTTCCCCGGCGGGATCGTCCCGGAGGACATCCCGTGACCGCACGGTGCCGGTGCTGGACCGGCCACGACCGGACTGGAACCCTGCCGCGGTGACCACTGCCCCGTCCACGGCCGGCCCCGCCGTGCTCCCCGCCGACCGCGCCCTGAAGCGCGAGCGGTTCGGCTGGTACTCCTACGACTGGGCGATGTCGGTCTTCAACACCTCGGTGACGACCGTCTTCCTCGGCCCCTACCTGACCGCGATCGCGCGGGATGCCGCCGGCCCGGACGAGCGGTTGTCGTTCCTCGGCCTGTCGATCGCGGCCGGCAGCTGGTTCTCCTACGTGCTCTCGGCGTCGGTGGTCCTGCAGGTGCTCGTGCTGCCGCTGACCGGTGCGGTGGCCGACCGCACCGGCCGCAAGCGGGAGATGCTCGCCGGCTTCGCCGCCCTGGGGGCGCTGGCCACGACCGCGCTCTTCTTCGCCGGGGACGGTCGGTGGCTGCTGGCAGCGGCGCTGTTCGTCGTCGCCAACATCGCCTTCGGTGCCGCGACCGTCGTCTACTACTCGTGGTTGCCCGACCTGGCCGGGCCGGACGAGCGCGACCTGGTCTCCAGCCGGGGCTGGGCCTTCGGCTACGTCGGCGGGGCCCTCCTGCTCGCCGTCCACCTCGGGCTCGTGGTCGCCGCCGAGGACCTCGGGCTGACCACCGGTGAGGCGGTGCGGATCTGCCTGGCCACCGCCGGGCTGTGGTGGGGCGCCTTCACCCTGTTCTCGGTGTCCCGGCTGCGCAACCGCCCGGTCGCCGCGTCCGCGAGGCGGTCGGGCAGCAGCTTCCGGCAGCTGGCCACGACGTTCCGGGAGATGCGCGCCTTCCCGCTGACGCTGTGGTTCCTCGGGGCCTACCTGCTGTTCAACGACGGCGTCCAGACCGTCATCTCGCTGTCCGCCGTCTACGCCACCGAGGAGCTCGACCTCGCCCAGGACGTGCTCACCGGCGCCATCCTGATGGTCCAGGTGGTGGCGATCTTCGGCGCCCTGGGGCTCGGCCGCCTGGCCGGGCGCTACGGGGCCAGGCGGGTGGTCCTGGGCGCCCTCGTGGCCTGGATCGGTGTGCTGTTCGCCGCGTTCTTCCTGCAGACCGGGGCGGTGGCGCAGTTCTACGCCCTCGCCGCGGTCATCGGCCTCGTGCAGGGCGGCACCCAGGCGCTCTCCCGGTCGCTGTTCAGCCAGCTCATCCCGGCGGGCAAGGAGGCCGAGTACTACGGCTTCTACGAGATCAGCGACCGCGGCACCAGCTGGCTCGGCCCGCTGGCCTTCGGCCTGACCTACCAGCTGACCGGCTCCTACCGGCTGGCGATCGTCAGCCTTGTCGTCTTCTTCGTGGGCGGGTTCATCGCCCTGGCGGCCCTGCCGATCCGGCGCGCGGTCCTGGCCGCCGGGAACACGCCGCCGGAGCGGCTGTGAGCCCCGGATCCGGCTCATCGGGTCCGGGAGAAGGCCGCTCCCCCGTCCTGCCGGCGCCGTCGTCCGTGCCGGCCTCGGGAGACCGCCGGCGGCACCCCGCGCCGGCGCACCTGCGCTTCTTCCACGGCCCCATGGACTGCGGGAAGTCCACCCTCGCGCTGCAGGTCGACCACAACCACAGCCGGCAGGGCCGGTACGGGATGCTGGTGACCCAGGGCGACCGGTCGGCCGCTCCGCAGATCAGCTCGCGGGTCGGCCTGAGCCGGGCGGCGGTCGAGATCGACGGCGGCACCGACCTGCGGCTGCTGGTCCGCGATCGGTGGGCCGCCGGGCACCGCGTGGACTACCTGATCGTCGACGAGGCGCAGTTCCTGTCGCCCGACCAGGTCGACCAGCTCGCGGAGCTCGCCGACGAGTCCCACGTCGACGTGTACGCATTCGGGCTGACCACCGACTTCCGGGCGCGGCTGTTCCCCGGCACCCGGCGGCTGCTGGAGGTGGCCGACGACGTCCAGCGCATCCAGGTCGAGGTGCTGTGCTGGTGCGGCCTGCCCGGGCTGCTCAACGCCCGCGTGGTCGACGGGGTGATGGTCCGCTCCGGGGAGACCGTCGTGGTCGCCGACACCGCGCCGCCCGAGCTGCCCGGCGAGGTCGCCGGCTCCTCCCCCGCCGTCCGGTACCAGGTGCTGTGCCGGCGGCACTACGTCCGCGGCGAGCTGGGCCCCACGGCCGCCGGACCGGGGCAGCTGGCCCTGCCGGGGGCGGCCTCCTCACCCGTGCGGGGGGCGGGCGAGCCCGGGAACTGACCCCATGCGATGATGAACAGCCGATTCGGCGGAATCTCTCCGCCTTTTCCGTCGTTCATCTCTCTGACTCCACGATGACTGGGTACTGCCCGGGCACCGGACGTCGAGTCCCCGACCGACACAAGCACGAGAGGACGGTGTGCCATGGGCGAGCGTTCCCTGCGCGGCAGCCGACTGGGCAGCGTCAGCTACGAGACCGAGCGGAACACCGCGCCGATCGAGCGGCAGTACGCCGAGTACCGGTGCCCCTCGGGGCACCTGTTCACGGTGCCGTTCGCCGACGACGCCGAGCTCCCCGACACCTGGGAGTGCAAGTTCGACGGCTCCGGGGCGAAGCTGGTCGGGGGCACCGAGCCGACTCCCAAGAAGGTGAAGCCCCCGCGGACCCACTGGGACATGCTGCTCGAGCGCCGCAGCGTCGAGGACCTCGAGGAGGTCCTCGCCGAGCGCCTCGAGGTGCTCCGCGGCCGGCGTACCCGCGCCAGCTGACCCCAGCACGACCGCGAACGGCCCCGGTGGAGCGATCCACCGGGGCCGTTCCGCGTCCGGGGGCTCCGGTCGCGGCAGTCAGCTGCGGCTGTCGGGGTCCCGGAGGACCTCCCCCTCGATGACCAGCGGCCGATCCGCGCCGTCCGGGTCGACCGGCGCGGCACGGGTGCTGCCCACGCGCACCGGGCCGCGCATGTGGTCGGGCAGCCGGGCGAGCACCACGCGCATCAGGGCACGGCGCACCAGGCCGCGGGTGCCCGGCAGCAGGCACAGCAGCCCGAGCAGGTCACCGAGGAACCCGGGCAGCACCATGAGCAGGCCGCCGACGGCGACCAGCCCGGCGTCCCCGAGCTCCCGCCCCGCGCGCTCGTGCGACCGGGCCCGTTCCCGCAGGTCGGCGAGCGCCCGCCGGCCCTGCCGGGCCAGCAGCACCCAGCCCAGCGCGCTGGTGACCAGGGTCGCCACGATCGTCCAGCCCAGGCCGATCCAGGCGGCCACCAGGACGAAGACGACCAGCTCCGCCAGTGCGGTCAGCCCGACCACCACGCGCAGCCGTCGGCGCACCACGTCAGCCACGACGGTTCCTCCTCCCGGTTGCCCGGCTCGTGCTCGCCCGGCGGCGGTCCCGCCGGGCGCGGGTCACGGTCCGGAGTCCCCGGCCGCACCGGCCGCCGGTGGACGCACGCGGCCCGGCAGCCAGTCGGCCAGCCGGTCCTGCACGCCCCACACCGTCACCCGGGCCCACGCCTCCCTAACGATCGAACCGCTCATCTTGCTCCGGCCGTGGGCGCGTTCGGTGAAGGTGATCGGCACCTCGGTGATCCGGGCGCCGGATCGCAGCGCCCGCCAGGCCCAGTCGACCTGGAAGCAGTAGCCCGCGCTGGCGACCTCGTCGAAGGGCAGCCGGTCGATCAGCTCGGCCCGCGCGGCCCGGAACCCGCCGGTCGCGTCCTGCAGCGGCAGGCGCAGCACCCACCGGGTGTACCGGTTCCCCAGGCGGGACAGCAGGAGCCGGTGGACCGGCCAGTCCTCCACCCGGCCGCCGTCGACGTACCGGGAGCCGAGCACCAGGTCGGCGTCGGCCAGCGCGGCCAGCAGGTCGGGGAGCTGCTCGGGGGCGTGCGAGCCGTCGGCGTCCATCTCCACCAGCACGTCGTAGCCGCGTTCCCGCGCCCAGCCGAACCCGGCGACGTAGGCGCGCCCCAGGCCGGCCTTGGCGGTGCGGTGCAGCACGTGGACGCGCGGGTCGGCCGCGGCCAGCCGGTCGGCGAGCTCGCCCGTGCCGTCGGGCGACCCGTCGTCCACGACCAGGGCGTGCGCCTCGGGCACGCTGGCGTGCAGCCGCTCGAGGATCCGCTCGAGGTTCTCCACCTCGTCGTAGGTCGGGATGACGACCAGTACGCGCTCGCTCACGCTGCCGCCCTCCACCGACGCCGGCCCAGACCGAGGACGACCGCGCCCAGCCCCAGCGCGGTCAGGACCCACTCCGGTGCCGGGCCGAGCCGCTGGGCCACCGTGCGGTCGTCGCGCTGGGCGATCTCCTCGACGAAGACGTCGGGCTCGAACAGCTCCGACGACCGGACGACGGTGCCGTCGGGGGCGACGACGGCGGAGATGCCGCTGGTCGCCGCGACGGCGACGGTGCGGCCGTACTCGACCGCGCGCACCCGGCTCAACGCCAGCTGCTGGGCGCTCTCGTCGGTGTAGCCGAAGGTCGCGTTGTTGGTCTGGACGACGAGCATGCCCGCTCCGCCGTCGACGACGTCGCGCACCAGCCCGTCGTAGACCACCTCGAAGCAGATGAGATCCCCCAGCCGGATGCCGCCGATGTCGAGCAGGCCCACCTCGTCGCCCGCGGCGAAGTCCCGTCCGACCAGGTCGACCTTCTCGCTGAAGAGGCGGAAGAAGTCGCGCGCCGGGATGTACTCGGCGAAGGGCACGGGGTGGCGCTTGACGTAGGTGTCGCCGGGGCCGTCCTCGGGCGTCCAGACGATCGCGGTGTTGCTCACGAACTCCCCCGGGCCCTCCACGACCGCACCGACGAGCACCGGTGCACCCACCGCGTCGGCTGCGCGCTGGATCTGCGCGGCGGCGTCGTCGTTGCGGTAGGGATCGATGTCCGAGCTGTTCTCCGGCCACAGCACGACGTCGGGCTGCGCGCGCCGGCCCGCGGCGACGTCGGCGGCCAGCCGCAGCGTCTGCTGGACGTGGTTGTCGAGCACCGCCCGGCGTTGCGCGTTGAAGTCCAGCCCGGCACGGGGCACGTCCCCCTGGATCACCGCGACGGTGGCGGTCTCCCCGCCGGCGGTCAGGGAGCCGCCGGCCAGCGGCAGCCAGGCGAGGCCTCCCACCAGCGGTACCGCCAGTGCGGCGGCGACCGTCCGCAGCGCCCGTCGGGAGGCGGTGCGCCGCTCCCCCGCCGGGCCGTCCGCGGCCCGCCACGCCCGCGTTGCGGCTAGGACGGCGGCGGCCAGCAGGGTGCCGGTGAGAGCGACGGCGAAGCTGACCAGCGGCACCCCGCCGTAGGCGGCGAGGGCCAGCAGCGGGCCGTCGGTCTGGGAGAAGCCCAGGCGACCCCACGGGAAGCCGCCGTAGGGGAAGCGGCCGCGGACGGCCTCGTCGGCCACCCAGAGCGCCGCGGCCCAGAGCGGCCAGAGCGGCAGCCGGGTGACCACGGCGGTGAGGCCGCCCAGGAGCGCGACGAACAACGCCTGGCTGACGGCCAGGGCCAGCCACGGGAACGAGCCGACGTAGACGCCGGTCCAGGACAGCAGCGGCACGAAGAACGCCAGCCCGGTGACCAGGCCGAGCCACAGGCCGGCGCGCACGCGCTGCCCGTGCACGGCCAGCGCCAGGGCGGCGGGTCCGCCGACGGCCAGCACGAAGAGGTCGTGGCCCGGGAACGCGAGGAACATCGACAGCCCACCGGCCGCGGCCAGCAGCGTGCGCCACGGCAGGCGGGAACGGTCGGAGGGGCTCGGGGGCTGCGCCGGCTGCCCGGGTGCTCCCGGGCCGGCCGGACGCGGCAGCGTGCCCGTCACCGGCCCGCCATCGCCTGCGGGCACGCAGCGCCTCCCCGGGTGCAGCCGCCCGACGGGCGGATCCTCCCCGCACCGCTCGGACGGGGTCCGGACCGCGGCGTGCGCGCGCGGTCCTGACCCAGCATCCCATTCCGGCCCGGCGGGCGAGCGGGCGTACGCCGCCAGCGCCCGGCCGGGCTCCGGACTCCCCGGCCGGGACGCGCCGGCGGCAGCCCTCCGCGGGCGGCGCACCTTCGGGCCGGACGGCCGGTCGCTGGCGGCGAGCGGCGCGACCGTTGTCTGATGGCGCGGGTCCACGGAGGCTCCGCCGGGATGCCCGCGCCGCGTCCTCCGGCGGGCCCGCCGCTCCCCCTCGGCCTGGCGGCGTGCCGGCGGGAGCCGGTCCACGCCGGCCGGGGGGACCGGGCGTGCCCGAGGAGGAAGCGCGCTGCGGTGCTTCCGGTCAGGAACTGCAGGGACTGTAAGAACCGCGGCCCGGCGAATCGAGACCCGGGAGGGCTCCGAGTCGCACTGTGATCGGATCGTTACTGATCGTTGTAGGACCGGAGGTGCGGCGGCGCTCACACCGCAGGGCTGATCGGCTCGCCGGCGACCAGGAGCAGCCGGCAGTCCGGTCGTCCGCGGTCGGCCAGGACCCGGGAGAGCCCCCCGTCCGTCGCCCACAGCGCGAGGTCCGCGGGCGCGCCGACGGCGAGCGGGCCGCCCGGGTGCTCCCCGCGCGCGGCGTACCAGCCGCCGTGCGTCGCGGCGTCGAAGGCGTCGAACGGCCGCAGCCCGGCTCCCGGGGTCCGGTGGTCCACCGCCGCGTGCACCCCGCCCCAGGGGTCCAGGGGGGTCACCGGGGCGTCGCTGCCGAGGGCGAGCGCCACGCCGGCGTCGGCGAGCTCGGCGAGCGGGTTGGTGGCCAGTGCCCGCTCCCGGCCCAGCCGATCGGCGTACATCCCGGTCTCCCCGCCCCAGGCCGCATCGAACGCCGGCTGCACGCTGGCCACCACGTGCCAGTCCCGCATCCGGTCGACGACCGCGGCCGTGGGCATCTCCAGGTGCTCCAGCCGGTGCCGGCAGGCGCGGACGGCGGAGACGCCGAGCTCGGCGACCACGGCCCCGACGGCGTCGAGGACCTGGTCGACGGCGGCGTCGCCGATGACGTGGAACCCCGCCTGGATCCCCGCGACGGTGCAGGCACGGAGGTGCTCGACCAGCGCGGCCGTCTCGAACCGGAGCGCCCCCGAGGTCTCCGGCCGGTCGGTGTAGGGGGCGCTCAGCGCGGCCGTGTGCGAGCCGAGGGCGCCGTCGCAGAACAGGTCTCCCCCGGCGCCGGCGAGCCCGAGCTCGCGCACCAGGTCCAGCCCGCCCCGCTCCGACAGCTCGCCCCAGTACCCGAGGACGCGCGGCCCGGGGACCGCCGCGGCCAGCCCCAGCAGCTCCCTGAGGTCGTCGGCCGACGAGACCTCCGGCCCGGCCATCTCGTGGAGGCTGCCGATGCCGGCTGCCGCCGCGGCGGCGCGGGTGGCCTGCTGGGCGGCGCGACGCTGGGCCGTGCCGACGGCGCCGTAGGCGGCCCGGCGGGCGGCGTGGTGCGCGTCCAGCCGCAGCCGCCCGTCGGCCGAGAAGCCGGGCAACGCGGCGATCCCGGGGATGCGGTCGAGCAGCGCGGTCGAGACCGTCGCGGAGTGGACGTCCACCCGGGCCAGGTAGACCGGCCGGTCCCCGGCCACCGCATCGAGATCGGCCCGGGTCAGCCCCCGGTGCTCCGGCCAGCCGGTCTCGTCCCAGCCGGTGCCCAGCACGATGCCGTCCGGTGTCGTTGCCACGTGCGCCCGGATGGACGACACGGCGTGCGCGAGGCTCGGGCTCGAGTGGAGGTCGAGACCCGTGAGCGCCAGGCCGGTGGCGGTGGCGTGGACGTGCGCGTCGACGAAGGCAGGGGTCAGCAGGGCGCCCTCCCCCGAAATCACCCGGTCCGCCGGTGGTGCGCCGACGGCGTCGCCGGTCCACGCGATCCGGCCGTCGACGACGAGCAGCGACCGTCCGGGGCGGTCGCCCACGCGGACGTCGGTGACCAGCACCCTCATGCCGGCACCCGGGTGCCCCGCTCGATCCGCACGGTCGCCGCCACCTCTCCGTTCTCCGGCACCGACCCGCTGGCGGCGCCGGGAGTAGCAGACCACGAGGCCGGCGGCGGCCTCCTCCAGGTGTCGCCGGCGCCCCGGCGGTGCAGTGACTGCAACCAGGCGCGCACGACTGCAGTGGCGACCGGTCCGGGTGGCCGGAGCCCCGCCCCGGCGGTAGGCAGGACCGATGGCGGCGGTGGCGGAGGAGCTGCGGACCGCGCGGCTGCGCCTCCGGCCCTGGACCACCGGGCCGGCCGACCTCGCGCGGCTGACCGACATGTACGGCCGCCCCGAGGTGACCCGCTGGCTGGGGGGCGCGCCCTCGGTGCCACCCACCGAACTGGTCGCCCGCTGGGCGGCGGTCCACCGGCTCGACGACCGCTTCCTGTGCTGGGCCGTCGAGCGGCCCGACGGCACCCCGGCCGGCACGGTCCTGCTCAAGCCGCTGCCGAACGGGGTCGGCGAGGTGGAAGTGGGCTGGCACCTCCATCCGGACTCCTGGGGGCACGGCTACGCCACGGAGGCGGCGCGGGCGGTCATCGACCGCGGGTTCGCCCTGGGGCTGCCGGAGGTCTACGCCGTGGTGCGTCCGGGGAACGCGCCGTCGATGGCCGTCTGCCGACGGCTGGGGATGACGTCGCTCGGGCGCATGCGCCGCTGGTACGACGTCGACCTGGAGGCGTTCCGGCTCATGGCCCCGCCCGTCGTGGAGTGATCCACGCAGGTCACCGCTTGCGGCGCAGGAACCGGGTGACGCGCCGGACCGGCGAGGGCCGCCGGGCCTTGATGGCCCGCCCGGCGGCGCGCGCCGAGTCGGCGGCGGCCGCCTCGGCGGGCGTCGGGGCGGTGCCGCCCAGGTGGGCCGGCTGCCACCAGCGGTCGTCGTCGCCGGCCGGCTGGTCGGGGTAGCTGCGCTGCGCCTCGTCCAGCAGCGCCTCGATGGCCGTCCTGGTCCGCGCCAGCAGCGCCGGGATCTTCTCCCCCGGCTCGGCCGTGATCGGCTCCCCCAGCACGACTGTGACGGGGATTCCGCGGCGCCACTGCACCGGGCGGTTCCGCGTGGCCACCCGGTGCCCGCCCCACACCGCGGCCGGGATGATCGGCACCCCGGAGTCGATGGCCATGCGCGCCACACCCGCCTTGAGGTCCTTCACGGTGAAGCTCGTGGTCATCGTCGCCTCGGGGAAGACCCCGACGACCTCGCCGTCCTTGAGTGCCCGCACCGCCGCCTCGAAGGCCGCCGAGCCGGCCTTCCGGTCGACCGGGATGTGCTTCATCGCGCGCATGAACGGGCCGGCGAACCAGTTGTCGAACACCGCGGACTTGGCCATGAACCGGACCAGCCGGTGCTGCGGGAGGGCGCCGAGGCCGAGAAAGGTGAAGTCGAAGTAGCTGACGTGGTTGCTGGCGATGATCGCGCCGCCGGTGGGCGGGACGTGCTCCGCGCCGCGGACGTCGAACCGGAAGCGGAACAGCCGGAAGACCACCAGCGTGAGCCGGATGACGAACCGGTAGGGCTTGTCCCGGGGGTCGGGCGAGGCGCCGAACAGCCCCGGGCGGACGACGTCGCGCCAGCTCGCGGTGTACATGGCCGGAATCTAGCGGCTGCCCCCGGCGACCGCCCGGGCGGCGTCCTCACCGGCCGTGACGTCGACGGCGGCCCGGACCACGGCGGCGAGGCTCCCGGTCTCGCGGTGGACGCGCCGCTGGAGGTCGGCACCCGTACCCCGGGACAGCAGGGCGTCCAGCCCGTCCCGGATGGGCGCCTCGTCACCGGCGTCGGCGAGGGCGGCGCGGACGTGGCCGAGGAGATCGCCGAGCACGTCGGCCGCACGCGCGGGCCGGCCGGTGTGCGGGTGCACCAGGTCGCCGGACAGGCCGGACCGGCCGGCCCGCCAGGTGGCGAGCCGCAGGACCTCTGCCCGCATCTCCGGAGGCGCGACCCCGGCCCGGGCCTCGCGCGCGGCGGTCTCCACCAGGCCGCGCACCAGACCGGCCAGCGTGACGGCGTCCTCGACGTGCAGCGCCACGTCGGCGGTGCGGACCTCGACGGTGGGCCAGGTGGCCGACAGCCGGGCGTCGAAGTAGACCATCCCGGTGTCCAGCACCGTGCCGGTGGCGAGCACCGCGTCCACGACCGCGTGGTAGTCGGCGGCGTCGGCGAAGGGGCCGTTCGGCCCCGCGGAGGGCCAGCGGTGCCACACCTCCGACCGGTAGCTGGCGTACGAGCTGTCCCGGCCCTGCCAGAACGGCGAGTTGGCGGTGATCGCCGTGAGCACCGGGAGCCACACGCGGATGCGGTTGAGGACCGCCACGCCCTCCTCGTCGTCGGCCACCGAGACGTGCACGTGGCAGCCGCAGGTGAGGACCTCCTCGGCCGTCCGCCCGAAGGTGTCCACCAGCTGCTCGTACCGCTCCCCCTCCGTGGGCACCGGTTCGACGGCGACCGGCGAGGTGGCCAGGGCCGCGACGCGCGCACCGACGGCGCCGGCGGCGGCGTCGGCCCGGTCCCGCCAGTGGCGCAGCTGGTCGTGCACCTCGCCGAGCGTCGAGCACACGGGGGTGCCGAGCTCGAGCTGCTGGGCCTTCAGCTCCGGCATCAGCCGGGCGGTGTCCGGGACGCCGGTCTCCTCGCCGCGCTCGGCCCGGTCGTGCTGCTCGACGTCCTCCCCCTCGCCGCGGTGCGCCGCGACCGTCAGGGCCTCGGGCGCCTGCGGTACGGGAATCCCGTCCGCATCGACCACGAGCAGCTCTTCCTCGACACCCACCGTCCGCACCGCTCCATGATCCGGACACCGGCGACGGTGCGCAGGGTCAGCATGTGTGCGGCTCACCCGGCCGGGCGGCGCTCGGCGGGCGACAGGCGGCCGGTCGCCCGTTCGGGTCCCCGGGTTGGTGCGGCGGCGCCCGGAGGGCGACGTGATGCTGGTCTCGACAGGTGACCACAACGATAAGTCGTATTGTTGTTGGGGATAACGGTAGTATTCGGGGATGCCACGTGCATGGCAGCAGCCACTGCCCGACATGCCCGCCCCTCCCCCGGCACGCGCCTGGGCGCGCTGGTCCCCGCCGCCGGGGTACGAGGCGCAGTGGCGGCGGCTGGTCGACGCCGCCCTCGAGCTGGACCTGGGCCCCGACGACCTGGCGTCCGGCGGGCTCGACGAGCTGGCCGCCGCGCGGGAGTGGAAGCCGGCCACCGTGGCCCTGTACAGCAAGGTCGCCCGGTACGGGGGGCTCGCCCTCCCGCTCCCCCGCACCCCGGAGCCCGATCCCCCGCGGCTGGACCTCCGCCCCCTCACCCAGGTCCGCGGCGACGATCCGGAGCACCTCCGCTCGGTGGCCTGGTGCGCACTGGCCCTGGGCTGGCCGGCGCCCGTCGGCGTGTTCCGTTCGCTGCGCCGCGACCAGGTGCGCGTGACCACCCGGCGACTGCTCCTGTCCACCGACGACGGCGAGTGGGCGGTTCCCGGGGCGCTGACCGCCTGGCACGCGTGGGAGTCCGTGCGCGGGCGGTATCCCGCGCTGGCCACCAGTGCCTGGGTGCTCCCGGCGCTGCGCCGCGGACCCGGTCTGGACTCCCGCATCGGTGGCCGGCTGTCCAACCAGGCCCTGCAGGCCACCTTCACCAAGCACGTGCGGACCACGATCGGGCACCTGCGGGCGACGACACCGCCGTCCCGCCGCGACCACGTCGAGGAGCTCGCCGCCGCGTACCGGTCGCTCTCCTACGACTCCTACCGCCGGCTCGCCCTGGCCGACGGCGCCCCGCCGGTGGGGCGGCGGGGCGTGGTCCGCGCGAGCCGGGCGGTGGCGCGGGCCTCCCGGCTGGCCGGCTGAGCTCCGCTCACAGCAGCGTCAGCTGCTCGGCGGGCGCGGCGGCACCGTGGCCGGCCGGGGCCGGCCCGCCGGCGGGCGCGGGCGCGGTGCCGGGCAGCCCCGCTGAGGGCAGGCTCCCGGTGGGGAAACCGACCTCCTCGTCCCCGGGCACGCCGTCGGCGGTCGCTCCGTCCAGCCCGCGTGCCGCGCCCCCGGAGCGCCGGTCGAGCCCGTGGCGGGCGAGCAGTGGCGCGACCCGCCGTGCCAGCCACGTCCGGTACTCGGCCGGCACGTAGGCCCGGCGGGCGTAGAGCTGCTCGTAACGCGGCAGCAGGTCCGGGTGCGACCGGGCCAGCCAGGCCATGAACCACTCCCGGGCGCCGGGGCGCAGGTGCAGCGGGATGACCGTCACCCCGGCCGCGCCGGCGGCAGCGATCGCCCCGAGGGCGGCGTCGAGGTGCTCCACCGAGTCGGTGAGGCCGGGCAGCACGGGCGCGAGGAAGACGCCGCAGGGCAGGCCGGCCTCGGCGAGCGCGCGCACCAGGTCGAGCCGGGCGCGCGGCGTCGGCACCCCGGGTTCCAGTCCGGCGTGCAGGTCGTCGTCCCAGATGGCCAGGGAGACGCCGAGCCCGAGCGGCACGTCGCGGGCCGCGGCCGCCAGCAATGGCACGTCCCGCCGCAGCAGGGTGCCTTTCGTCAGGACGGAGAACGGCGTGCCCGACCGTGCCAGCGCCCCGATGACGCCGGGCATGAGCCGGTACCGGCCCTCTGCCCGCTGGTAGGGGTCGGTGTTCGTGCCCAGGGCGACGTGCTCCCGCTGCCAGGACGGGCGGGCCAGCTCCCGTTGCAGCACCTCGACCAAATTGGTCTTCACCACCACCTGGCTGTCGAAGTCCCGGCCCGAGTCGAGCTCCAGCCACTCGTGCGTCCGGCGGGCGTAGCAGTAGACACACGAATGACTGCATCCACGGTAGGGGTTGATGGTCCACGGGAACGGCATGGCGGATTCACCGGGCACGCGGTTCAGCGCGCTCTTCGACCGCACCTCGTGGAACGTGAGGCCGGGGAACTCCGGCACCTGCACGCTGCGCAGCAGACCCCGGATGCTCGGCATGCCGGGCAGCGCCCCGGGCTCGTCCAGGTCCAGCCGCTGCGCGTCCCACCGCATGCCCTCATCCGAACACACGTTCGAACGCGTGTCCAGCGGGTCAGATGAGCGGGCGCGCCTCGTAGGAGGTCGACAGCACCACCGTGGTCCGGGTGCTCACGTTCGCGGTGGACCGGATCTCCTTGAGCAGGTTCTCCAGCGCGTCGGGCGAGGCGACCCGCACCTTGAGGATGTAGCTCTCCACGCCGGCGACCGCGTGGCACTCCTCGATGGCGTCCAGGTGGGCCAGCAGGGACGGCGCGTCGTCGGTCTGCGCGTCGGTCGGGGTGATCGACACGAACGCCGTCAGCGGCAGCCCGATCTGCGGGGCGTCCAGCGTCGCGCGGTACCCGGTGATCAGCCCCCGCTGCTCGAGCCGGCGCACCCGCTGGTGCACCGCTGAGACCGACAGGCCCACCCGTTCGGCGAGCTCGGTGAAGCTCGCGCGGCCGTCCCGGGCCAGTGCCGCCAGCAGGGCGCGGTCGACGTCGACCGCGGTCGCCCCGGCCTCAGCCGGGGAGTTCGACGAGCTCACGGGAACCGTTGTTGAGGACGCGGACGCCGTCGTCGGTGCAGACCACGATGTCCTCGATGCGGGCCCCGTGGCGGCCGGGCAGGTAGATGCCCGGCTCCACGGAGAAGGCCATGCCGGGCTCGAGGGGCAGCTCGTTGCCGGCGACGATGTAGGGCGCCTCGTGCGAGTCCAGACCGATGCCGTGACCGGTGCGGTGGATGAAGTACTCCCCCCAGCCGGCGTCGGCGATCACCTCGCGGGCCGCAGCGTCGATCTGCTCGGCCGTGACGCCCGGCCGCACCGCCGCCGTCGCGGCCTGCTGGGCCGCGTGCAGCACGGCGTACCACTCGGCGACCTCGGCGTCGGGCGTGCCGTCGACGACGTAGGTGCGGGTGCAGTCCGAGCGGTAGCCGGTGGCGGTCTCCCCGCCGATGTCGATCACGACCAGGTCGCCGGCGGCGATCACCCGGTCGGAGAGCTCGTGGTGCGGGCTGGCGCCGTTGGGCCCGGACCCGACGATGGTGAAGTCCACGCCGACGTGCCCCTCGGCGAGGATCGCGGCGGCGATGTCGGCTCCCACCTGGGCCTCCGTGCGCCCGACGGTCAGCCACTCCCCCATGCGGGCGTGCACCCGGTCGATGGCGGCACCGGCCAGCGCGAGCTCCTCGACCTCGGCCGGGGTCTTGACCATGCGCAGCCGGTCGACGACCGGCGACGCCAGTTCCAGAGCGGAGCCGGGCAGCGCCCGCTGCACACCGAGCGCGTGCTCGGCCCAGGTGCGCGAGCCCACGGCGACCCGCGCCGGAGCCGAGCCCAGCCGCTCGGTGGCGGCGGCGGCGAGCAGGGCGAACGGGTCGTCGGTCTCGTCCCAGGCCAGCAGCTCCAGCCCGAGGGCACCGGCCGGGCTCACGTCCACCATGGGCGCCTCCAGCCGCGGCACGACGAGGAAGGGCTCGCCCGACCGCGGAACGGCGAGCGCGGTCAGCCGCTCCATCGCGTGGGCGGCGTACCCGCAGAGGTACCGCAGGTCGGCGCCCGGGGTGAGCACGAGCAGGTCGACGCCCAGTTGCCCGGCGACCGCCCGTGCGGCGTGCACCCGGTCGATGGTCACGAGCGGGCCGGTTCCGGCCGGAGTCGTCACGGTTCCCACGAGCGCAGACTAACCACGGGGACCGTCGTTTCCCGCAATCGTTGCCAGACCGCTACCGTCCGCCGTCGTGGAGCAGTTCCGGAGGTCCCGCAGGAGCACGGCACCGTCGACGGCGCGGAGGGCGGATCGCCGCCCGTCCACCGGGGACGGGGGTGCGGCCGCGTGACCACCATGCTGCTGGATGCCGCGTCGCTGTACTTCCGTGCCTTCTACGGCGTCCCCACCAGCGTGACCACGCCGGACGGACGCCCGATCAACGCCGTGCGCGGCTTCCTCGACATGACCGCCCGGCTGGTCACCACGCACGGCCCCGACCGGCTGGTGGCCTGCTGGGACGACGACTGGCGGCCGGCCTTCCGCGTCGAGGCGCTGCCCTCGTACAAGGCGCACCGGCTCGCTCCCGACGGCGGCGAAGAGACACCCGACGAGCTGGGCCCCCAGGTGCCGATCCTGGTCGAGGTGCTCGCCGCGGCCGGGCTCGCCCGCGTGGGTGCGCCCGGCTACGAGGCCGACGACGTGATCGGCACGCTCGCCACCCGCGCCCGAGGCCCGGTCGACGTCGTCACCGGCGACCGGGACCTGTTCCAGCTCGTCGACGACGCCCGCGGCGTGCGGATCCTCTACACCGCCCGCGGCATCTCGGACCTGGAGTTCGTCGACGAGGCCGCGGTCGCCGCCAAGTACGGGATCCCCGGCCGCGCCTACGCCGACTTCGCCGTGCTGCGCGGCGATCCCAGCGACGGACTCCCCGGCGTCGCCGGGGTCGGGGCGAAGACGGCGGCCGCGCTGATCAACGAGTTCGGCGACCTCGCCGGCATCCGGGCAGCGGCCGCGCGGACCGTCGTCCCGAAGGCGCCGCTGACCGCGGCCGTGCTGAAGAAGCTGCACGCCGCCAGCGATTACCTCGACGCCGCCCCGGTCGTGGTCGCCGTGGCCACCGGCATCGACCTGCCCGCCGTCGAGGGCGCCCTCCCCCGCACGCCGGCCGACCCCGCGGCCCTCGCGGCGCTGGCCGAGGCCCACGGGCTGCAGTCGTCGCTCAACCGGCTGGGCGCCGCCCTCGGTTGGCCGGACGGCGTGCTGGGCTGACCCGGGTCAGGGCTCGGTCCAGGTGTAGCGGGCGCCGTCCTCGTCGGTGATCTCGAGCCGCAAGGTGATCTGCTCGTCGTCGGCGGTCACGCCGGTGCACTCGTAGGTGGCGCCCTCCTCCACCGTCATCTCCTCGGCGCACTCGAGGTCCACCGCCACGCCCTCGCGCTGCTCGAACTGGAGCGCGACGTCGCGCTCGACCGCCGCCCGCGAGAGGACGGTCGGCCCGGTGGTGGTGGCGAGGACCGCGACGCCGGCGACGGCGACGACGGCGAGGACCAGCAGCACGGCGAGCAGGCCCCACCGGGGCCCGCGGGGCACGGACGACTGCCCCGGCGCCGCGAACGGCGGCACGCCGTGTGCCGTGGCGCCGTACCCCGGACCGCCGTGGGGCGGACCGGGGTACCCGGGACCGCCGTAGGGCGGGGCCGAGCTCCCCGGGGGCCCTCCGTACTGCTGGGGGGACGGCGGCGGCGCCCCCCACGGCGGCCCCCAGGGCTGGTGTGCGGGGGGCGCGGGGTGCCCGAAGCCCCCGGGCGGGCGGGTGTAGGGCTGGGTGGCGCCGTGCGGCGGACCGCCGGGCTGGTGCCCCCAGGGGCCGTACGGGGCCTGCTGGCCGGAGGGCGGCGGCTGCTGCCCGTGCGGCGGTGGCTGCCCCTGCGGCTGGGCGCCCCCGGGACCGGGCGCCGGGCCGCCGCCCGGCTCCTCACCGCTACGGCCCTGGCGGTACGGCGGGTCGGTCATCGTCGCTCCCGGGTCACTGCGTCCCTCGGCGGGACGCGCTCGGATTCTGCCGCACCGGCACCCCTCCCCATGGCCGGCGACGCGCTCGTCAGCCGCCGACCGCGACGGCGACGACGCCGCGGCGGATCCGCTCCACCGCGGAGCGGGCCGTCCGTGCGACGGCGTCGTCGGCGACCTTGCCCAGCTGGTCGAGCAGGTCGAGCAGCTGGCGGGTCCACCGGACGAAGTCGCCGCCGGAGAGCTCCGTGCCGGCCTGCTCCGCCCCGGCCAGCACCCGGTCCAGGCTCTGCCCGTCCGCCCAGCGGTAGGCGGCCCAGGCGAAGCCGAGGTCGAGGTCGCGGCCGGCCGGGACGCCGTGGTCGAGCTCCACGTCCTGCAGCCGCGACCGGATCCCGCGCATCTCGCCGATCGCCGCCGCGACCTTGCCGGCCGGCACCGCGGGCAGGCCCGGGGTGTCCCGCCGCGCCTCGAAGACGAGGGTGGAGACCGCGGCCGCCAGCTCCGCCGGGTTCAGCCCCCGCCACACGCCGGCCCGGAGGCACTCGGCGGCCAGCAGGTCCGACTCGGACCAGATGCGGGACAGCCGGCGCCCGTCGTCGGTGACCCTGACCTCCCCCGCTGCACCGGCGCCGACCGCACCGGCCACCTGGGTGTCGGCCGCCACGAACGGGGCCGGCTCCGGCAGCAGGTAGCCCAGCTCCTCCAGGACGTCGCAGGTGCGGTCGAACTGCCGGGTGAGCGAACCGGTGCGCTCGGCCATCTTCCGCTGCAGCGACTCCGCCTCGTGCACCGCGCGCAACCAGCGCTCGGCTGCCCGAACCCGCTCCTCGCGGTCGGGCAGCTGGTGCACCGGGTGGTTGCGCAGCGCCTGCCGGAGGTCGGCCAGGACCGGGTCGTCGGCGGCGGCCGAGCGGTGCTTCACCCGCCGGGCGCCCAGGTCGTGCTCGACGCGGGCGTTGCGCAGCGTGGACGCGAGGTCCCGGCGCGCGTGCGGGCTGCGGTGGTTGAAGTTCCTCGGCACCCGCACCCTGGCCAGCGCCGACACCGGTGCCGGGAAGTCGACCGAGCCGAGCCGGCCCGCCCACTTGTCCTCGGTCAGCACCAGCGGGCGGGGATCGGCGAGGTCGGTGATGCCGGGGTCCAGGACGACCGCGAGCCCCTGCCGGCGTCCCGTCGGCACCCGGATGACGTCGCCGGGGCGGAGCGCGGCCAGGGCGTCGGCGGCCTCCATCCGGCGCTTGGCCTGCGAGTCGCGGGAAAGCTCCTTCTCGCGGTCGGCGATCTCCCGGCGCAGCCGGACGTAGCCGCCGACGTCCCCCCGGTCTGATCGCATCTCAGCGGCGAACTGCTCGGCCTCGCGCTCGTGGCGGGCCGCCGCCCGGGCCAGGCCGACGACCGAGCGGTCGGCCTGGAACTGGGCGAACGAGCTGGCCAGGAGCTCCCGTGCCCGTGCGCGGCCGAAGGAGCTGACCAGGTTGACGGCCATGTTGTAGCTGGGCCGGAAGCTCGACCGCAGCGGATAGGTGCGGGTGCTCGCCAGCCCGGCGACGACCGACGGGTCCATGCCGGGCGCCCACACGACGACGGCGTGCCCCTCGACGTCGATCCCGCGCCGCCCGGCCCGGCCGGTGAGCTGGGTGTACTCCCCCGGCGTGACGTCGACGTGCGCCTCGCCGTTCCACTTGACCAGCCGCTCGAGCACGACGGTCCGCGCCGGCATGTTGATGCCCAGCGCCAGGGTCTCGGTGGCGAACACGGCCTTGACCAGGCCGCGGACGAAGCACTCCTCGACCGTCTCCTTGAACGCCGGCACCAGCCCCGCGTGGTGGGCGGCCAGCCCGGCGAGCAGGCCTTCGCGCCACTCCCAGAAGCCCAGGACGTGCAGGTCCTCCTCGGGCAGCGATCCGGTGCGCTCGTCGATGATCGCGGCGATCTCGGCGCGCTCGGTCTCGTCGGTGAGCCGGAGCCCGCTCAGCAGGCACTGGTGCACGGCGGCGTCGCACCCGTTGCGGCTGAAGACGAAGGTGATCGCCGGCAGCAGCCCGGCCCGGTCGAGCCGCTCGACGACGTCGGAGCGGGCCGGCGGACGGTACCGCGGCCGGTGGTGGCCGTCCCGGCGGCCGGAGCCGCCCCAGCTGTCGATCCGCCGTTCCTGCTCGCGCACGTAGCGGACCAGTTCGGGGTCGACGACGGAGGCGCCGCGCTCCCGGGTGGACAGCGGGCGGGGCCCCTCCCCCTGCTCCGCCGCGTGCGCCGCCGGGCGGAGCGAGAACAGGTCGAACACCCTGTTGCCGACCAGCATGTGCTGCCAGAGCGGGATGGGCCGGACCTCGCTGACCACCACCTCGGTGTCGCCGCGCACGGTCACCAGCCAGTCGGCGAACTCCTCGGCGTTGCTCACCGTCGCCGAGAGGGAGATCAGGGTGACCGACGGCGGGAGGTGGATGATCACCTCCTCCCAGACGGCGCCGCGGAACCGGTCGGCGAGGTAGTGCACCTCGTCCATGACCACGTAGCCCAGCCCGGTCAGCGTCGGCGACTCGGCGTAGAGCATGTTGCGCAGCACCTCGGTGGTCATCACGACCACCGGGGCGTCGCCGTTGACGGCGTTGTCGCCGGTCAGCAGCCCGACCCGGTCGGCGCCGTAGCGCTCGACCAGGTCGTTGTACTTCTGGTTGGACAGCGCCTTGATCGGGGTCGTGTAGAACGCCTTGCGCCCCTCGGCCAGGGCCTTGTGCACGGCGAACTCGCCCACCACGGTCTTGCCGGCGCCGGTGGGCGCGCAGACCAGGACGCCCGAGCCGTCCTCCAGCGCCTCGCAGGCCTCCACCTGGAACGGGTCCAGGGAGAAGCCGAGCTCGGCGGTGAAGTCGGCCAGCGTCGGGTGGGAGGTCCGCCTCCGGGCAGCGGCGTACCGCTCAGCGGGGCTGGACATGCCTCCACGTTAGGCGCTCGTCACCGGACGATGAGGTCGGCTGATCGTTCCGGGTCCTGGCTCACCACCGACGGTGAGCCAGGACCCCGGACGATCAGGTCACCTGATCACCGTGGGGCGGTCAGGCGGGGCGGGCGCCGGCCACCCGGACGGCGCCGGGCACGCACTCGCTGACGAGCGGCAGCGGCGCCACCGGCTCGCCGTCGGCGTAGGTGGTCACGCCGGCGCAGGCCAGCTCCACGCGGGCGGCCCGGTGCACGGTGACCAGCGGGTGGTCGACGTGCGAGCCGTCGGCCAGCCTCGGCTTGGTGCGGATCAGCTCGCGTCGGGTGACGGCGCCGACGACGGTGACGTCGAAGAGCCCGTCGGCCGGATCGGCGCCCGGGCAGATGCGGAGCCCGCCGCCGTACCAGGCGGTGTTGCCGACGGCGACCATCGTCGCCGGGAGCGTCCGCGCGGCCCCGTCCAGCGACAGCGTCACCTCGTACGGGCGCAGCCGGGCCAGCTCGGCGAGGACGGCGAGGTCGTAGCGCCGCCTCCCCGGCGGCCAGCGCAGCCGGTTGGCCCGGTCGGTCACCGCGGAGTCGAAGCCGCAGCAGAGCACCGTGGCCCACCAGCGGCCCGCCGACCGGCCGGCGTCGACGCGACGGACGCGGCCGGTCAGCAGGTCGGCCGCGGCGGCGCGGACGGCCGCGGCCGGGTCGGCGGGCACGCCCAGGGCGAGGGCGAGGTCGTTGCCGGTCCCGGTCGGGACGAGCGCCAGCGGGACCGCCGTGCCGGCGACCGCCTGCAACCCGGCGTGCGCCGCGCCGTCCCCGCCGACGGCCAGCACCGCGCCCGCTCCCGCGGCGACGGCGTCGGCCGCCTGCCGCTCGGCGTCCGGCCGCGTGCACGCGTCCAGGACCAGCGGCGTCAGGCCCGCCTGCCGCAGCAGCCCGGGGACCGCCGCGGCCAGGCTCCGCGCCCGGCCACGGCCGGCGGAGGGGCTGGTGAGGACGGCGACGTCCACCGTGGTCAGCCGCGAGCGGACGGCGAGGATTCGACGGGCTCGTCGAGGGTCGAGGGTCGGGTGTCCAGCGGGGAGGCCTCGTCGTCGCCGAGGTCGTGGAAGTGCTCCAGCGCCGCCCGCTTGGCCCGGCGCCGGTCCACGATGCGGGCCAGCTGGATGGCCAGCTCGAACAGCACGATCATCGGGCCGGCCATGAGCAGCATGGTGAACGGGTCCTGCGTCGGCGTGACGAAGGCGGCGAACACGATGGTGAGGAAGAAGATCCAGCGGCGGCTCTTCGCCAGCACCTCGTGGCTCAGCACGCCGACCAGGTTCAGCGCGACGGCGATGAGCGGGACCTCGAAGCTGGCGCCGAACGCGACCAGCAGCGACAGCACGAAGCCGATGTAGTCCTGCGCGGTGAGCGCGACGACGACGCCGTCGCCGGCGAGGCTCAGCAGCAGTTCCAGGCCGGCCGACAGCGACACGTAGGCCAGCACCGCGCCGAGGCCGAACAGCGCAGAGGAGACGGCCACGAAGCCGATGCCGTAGCGCTTCTCCTTGCTCTTGAGGCCCGGGGTGATGAACGCCCACAGCTGCCACAGCCAGAACGGTGCCGAGAGCACCACGCCGGCCAGGAAGGCCACCTTGAAGCGGATGAAGACGCCGCCGAAGACATTGGTGATCAGCAGCCCGCACCCGCCGGCGTCGTCGCCGCCGTAGCGAAGATCCTCCGGCAGCCCGCAGTACGGGGCGCGGATGAACTCGCCGAGGCCGTGCTCGTACCACCAGAAGCAGACCGCGGTGGCCAGCAGGATGGCCAGGCCCGCCTTGGCGATGCGGTTGCGCAGCTCGGTCAGGTGCGCGATCAGGCTCATGGTGGCCTGCTCGTCGCGGGGTGGCCGACGCCGGCGGCGCGGGCCGCGGGTGGACTCGCTCACCGCCGTGCTCCCCCGTGCAGCTAGGTCAGCGCGAGCTGTCGGACGAGCGAGCCTGCTCGGCCCGGGCCCGCAGCTCGGACGCGCGGAGCTCCGCGATCCGGGCCTCCTCCTCCAGCTGACCGTTCAGGTCGCCGGACGGGGTCGGCGTCACGATCTCCCCGCGCAGGGGCGTGGTCGTGGCGGCGTCCTTGCTGCGGACGTCGTCGTCCTTCATGCCCTTCATCTCGCCCTTGAAGATGCGCAGCGAGCGACCGAGCGAGCGCGAGGCGTCGGGCAGCTTCTTGTAGCCGAAGAGCAGCAGGATGGCCAGGATGATCAGGCCGATCTCGAGCGGGCCGAGTCCCATGGCACGTCCTCCAGAAGTTCGGGTGGCAGCGGAGATGTTACGCCGGGAAGTGCTCGTTCTTAAGCCCTGAGCGGCCGCATCCGGTTCGGCCCGGACCTGTTCGCCCGCCGTTCAGTTCGGTGTCGTGCGCTGGTCGCGCAGCTTCCCGGCCCGTTCGGCGGACTGCTGCACCTGGGTGCGCACCGGGGCGACGTCGCGCTCGGCGGCCTCGAGCTCCCGGCCCAGCCGGCCGAAGGCGCCGAGCGTGCCGTGCGCGACCACGCCGAGGACGACGAGCGCCAGCACCACCACGACGGCCAGGACGATCCAGAACACCACGGGGCGACCCTAGCCGTCGCTGCCCGGCGGAACGCCGTACCGGGCGAGGGCGGCCCGCGCCTCGGCGGCCACCTGGGTGCCGATCTCGGCCGGCTCGTCGACGACCGCGCTCCCCCCGAGCGTGGCCACCAGCCGCCGCGCCCAGGCGAGGTCGCCGGTGCGGACGGTGACGGCCAGCCCGCCGGGCGGGTCGTCGACCGGGGTGACGTCCTCGGTCGGGTAGTACTCGGCGACCCAGCGCGCGCTGCGGTCCAGCCGCAGCCGGACCGCCGGGGCGTCGGGCGCCGGCTGGTAGACGCCGTTGTCCACGTTCCGGGCGGTGGCCTGCGGCGGGGGCGCGGCCGCCTCGTCGAGGACCGCGACGTCGTCGAGCCGGTCGAGCCGGAACAGCCGCACGCCCTCGGCCCGCCGGCACCAGGCCTCCAGGTAGGACCGGCCGTCGACCAGGAGCAGCCGCATCGGGTCGACGGTGCGCTCGGTGCGCTCGTCCCGGGTCGGCACGTAGTAGTGCAGGTGGAGGGCGCGGCCGCGCTCGAGGGCGTCCCGGACGACGGCCAGGTTCTCCTCCCGCGCGTCCACGCTGACCGCCACCGGGCTGACCCGGTCGGCGGCGTCGCCGGCGGCGGCGGACACCTTCGCCAGCGCGTGGCTGACCGCGTCCCTCTCGGCGAGCCCCGGCAGCTCGAGCAGCGTGCGCAGCGCCACCACCAGCGCCACCGCCTCGTCGGTGGTGAGCCGCAGCGGCCGCACCATGCCGGCGCTGAAGGTGACCCGCACCCGGTCACCCTCGAAGGCGACGTCGATCAGGTCGCCGGGGCCGTAGCCGGGGAGGCCGCACATCCACAGCAGCTCGAGGTCGCTGCGCACCTGCCGCTCCGGGACGCCGAAGTCGCGGGCGGCCTCGGCGAGCGCCACCCCGTCCGGGCGGGCGCTGAGATACGGGACGAGGGCCAGCAGCCGGGTCATCCGGTCGGTCGTGCTCACGTGCGCTCCCCCATCGCCGCCAGGCGGGTCAGCCGGCCGATCACCGCGTCCCGCACCTGGGTGGGCGCCTCCACGACGACGTCCGCGCCGTAGGCGGCCAGCTCCTCCGCCAGGGCCCACGGCTCGGTGGTGCGCAGCTGCAGCCGGTCCTCGATCCCGCCGCTGCCGTCGTCGGCGGGGCCCAGCGACGTGGCGCGCCGGCGCAGCCCGACCGCCGTCCCGGGCCGGGCCCGGACGACGACCAGGTGCTCCTCCCCCCTGACCTGACCGGCCACGACGGCGGTGAGGTCGAGGTCGGCCGGGGGCTCGAACGCCCCGGCCGGACCGACGGCCTTCGGCGCGCCGGTCACCCGGGACAGCCGGAACACCCGCGGGGCCTGCCGGTCCAGGTCGTGGCCGACCAGGTACCAGCGGCCGTGCCAGGCGACCACGCCCCACGGCTGGACGTCCCGGCGGACGGCGGTGTCCTCGTCGGGCCGCCGGTAGTCGAACTGCAGCCTGCGGCGGTCCCGGGCCGCGGCGTAGCAGGGTTCGAAGGCGGCCTCGCCGCGGTCGATGCGCGGCTGGATGGGGAGCGACCGGGAGGTGTCGACGTCGACCCCGGCGGCCCTGAGCTTCACCAGCGCGCTCTGGGCGGCACCCGCCAGCTGGGCCGACTCCCACAGCCGCAGCGCCAGGCCCACCGCGGCTGCCTCCTCGCCGGTCAGGTGGATCTCGGGCAGCTCGTAGTCGGCCCGGGCGATGCGGTAGCCGTCCTCGGTGTCGAAGACGCTGGTGCGGCCGGTCTCCAGCGGCACGCCCATCTCGCGCAGCTCGGCCTTGTCCCGCTCGAACATCCGCTTGAACGCCTCGTCGGCCCGGTCGCTGCCGTCGTCGGCCTCGTAGCCGGGCACCGTGGCGCGGATCCGCGCCGCCGTCACGTACTGCCGGGTGCTGAGCAGCGCGATGACCAGGTTGACCAGTCGCTCCGCCCGCTTCGCCGCCATGGCGCTCAGGCTAGTCACGCGAGAGCCGGAACAGGCCGCCGGTGCATGATCTCCCGCCCCGCTGGCTAGCCTCCGGGCATGCCCTTCTCCGCTTCCCCGCCGCCCCCTTCGCGCATCCGCTGGCGGCGCGGCACGGTGACCGCGACCGGCCGGGCGGGTCGTGACTCCCTGGAGCTCACCGTCGAGGTGCCGGAGGACGGCTCGATGAAGGCGCTGGCCTACCCGTCGGTCGTCGGGATCCCGCAGGTCGACGACGAGGTGCTGCTCAACACGACGGCCTGGGCGCAGGGGCTCGGCACCGGTGGCGTGGCGATGGTCGTCGCCGTACCGGACCGGTTGCCGCCGGACCCGCCCGGCCCGGGGCACCTGGTGAAGGCCCGGTACACGCCGCTGCAGGTCACGGTCCAGGGCGTCGACGAGCAGGAGACCGAGCACCACGCCGCGATCTCCGCGGCCGACGACCTCGCCGGGATGCCGGTGGTCGTCGCGGACCTGCACTCGGCGCTGCCGGCCGTCCTGATCGGGATGCTGGCGACCGACCCGGACCTGAAGGTCGCCTACGTGATGACCGACGGCGGGGCGCTGCCCGCCGGCTTCTCCCGCACGCTCGACGCCCTGCGGAACTCGCTGGCCGGCGTGGTCACCGTGGGCCAGGCCTTCGGCGGTGACCTGGAGGCGGTCACGCTGCACACCGGGCTGCTGGCGGCCAAGCACGTGCTCGGCGCCGACCTGGCGATCGTCAGCCAGGGGCCCGGCAACCTGGGCACCGGGACGCCGTGGGGCTTCTCCGGCGTCGCCGCGGGCGAGGCGTGCAACGCGGTGAGCGTGCTCGGCGGCCTGCCCGTCGGGGCGCTGCGCATCTCCGACGCCGACCCCCGCCCGCGCCACCGCGGGGTGTCGCACCACTCGCTGACCGCATTCGGGCGGGTGGCGCTCGGCGGGGTCGCGCTGATCGCGCCGCGGGGGCTGTCGTCGGAGCTGGGCGGCCAGGTGGACGAGGACCTGGCCGGGCAGCCGGAGCGCAACGTCGTGGTGTGGGTGGACACCGACGGGCTGGACACCGCCCTCGGCCTCTCCCCCGTGCCGCTGCGCACGATGGGCCGCGGCTACCCCGAGGAGCGCGCCTACTTCCTGGCCGCCGCCGCGGCCGGCCGGTACGCCGCCCTCCAGGTCCCCCTGCCCGAGCCGGCAGTCGAGGCCGACGAGGAGCAGGTGGCGACCGGGACGATCGACTGACCCGACCACGGTGATCGTGCCGAGTGGGCCCCGGAGGGGTCCGCGCAGGCGCGATGCAGCGGCTCGACGCCCGTCGGGGACGGCTCCTGGCCGCGGTGCGGTCCGGAGGACCGCAGATCACAGAGCGGTGCGGTCCGGAGGACCGCAGATCACATCGAGGCGATGAGCTTCTCGACCCGCTCGTCGACGGACTTGAACGGGTCCTTGCAGAGCACGGTGCGCTGGGCCTGGTCGTTGAGCTTCAGGTGCACCCAGTCGACGGTGAAGTCGCGGCGCTTCTCCTGGGCCTTGCGGATGAACTCACCGCGCAGCTTCGCGCGGGTCGTCTGCGGCGGCACGTTCTTCGCCTCGAACACCCGCGGCTCGTGGACCACGCGGTCGACCTGTCCGGCGCGCTCGAGCAGGTAGTACAGCCCGCGGGTGCGGCTGATGTCGTGGTAGGCGAGGTCCATCTGCGCGACCCGCGGGGAGGACAGCGGCAGGTCGCGCTTGGCCCGGTAGCGCTCGATGAGGCTGTACTTGATGGCCCAGTCGATCTCGCGGTCGATGAGGCTCAGGTCCTCGCTGTCGACGGCCTTGAGCACCCGGCCCCACAGCTCCAGCATCTGCCGGTGCACGGGGCTGCAGCCCTCGCGGTCGACGAACTCAGTCGCCCGGCTGTGGTACTCGGCCTGGATCTCCAGCGCCGACATCTCGCGTCCGCCGGCCAGCCGCACCTTGCGCCGGCCGGTCATGTCGTGGCTGATCTCCCGGATCGCCCGGATCGGGTTCTCGAGGGTCATGTCGCGGATCGGGACCCCGGCCTCGATCATGCGGAGCACCAGGTCGGTCATGGTGACCTTGAGCAGGGTCGTCGTCTCGCTCATGTTCGAGTCGCCGACGATGACGTGCAGCCGCCGGTAGCGCTCGGCGTCGGCGTGCGGCTCGTCGCGGGTGTTGATGATCGGGCGGGACCGCGTGGTGGCGCTGGAGACGCCCTCCCAGATGTGCTCCGCCCGCTGGCTCACGCAGTACAGCGCGCCGCGCGGGGTCTGGAGGACCTTCCCGGCGCCGACGACGATCTGCCGGCTGACGAGGAACGGGATCAGGACGTCGGCCAGCCGGCCGAACTCGCCGTGCCGGCCGACGAGGTAGTTCTCGTGGCAGCCGTAGCTGTTGCCGGCCGAGTCGGTGTTGTTCTTGAACAGGTAGATGTCGCCGGTGACGCCCTCCTCGGCCAGGCGCTGCTCGGCGTCGACCAGCAGCCCCTCGAGGATCCGCTCGCCGGCCTTGTCGTGGACGACGAGCTCGGCCAGGTCGTCGCACTCGGCGGTCGCGTACTCGGGGTGGCTGCCGACGTCGAGGTACAGCCGGGAGCCGTTGCGCAGGAAGACGTTGGAGCTGCGCCCCCACGACACCACCCGCCGGAACAGGTACCGGGCCACCTCGTCCGGCGAGAGGCGCCGCTGCCCCTTGAAGGTGCACGTGACGCCGTACTCGGTCTCGATCCCGAAGATCCGTCGGTCCACGCTTCGAGACTAGGCGCCGGGAGCGACACCGGCCCACCACCGGACCGGCGGGCCGCTACTGCTTCGCGTCGAGCCGCTGCAGCAGGTCGTCGAATGCCTGCTCGATCTCGTCGTGCCCGTTCTGGGACGCCCGCTGCTTGCCGTGGATCAGGGCAGCCCGGTTGACCTTCCGGAAGTCGCCGTACGGGAAGTGGTAGCGCTTCTTGGTCTCCTCGTTCGCGTCCGGGTCGACGGCGAGGTGCCAGGCGGCGTAGCCGTCCCAGCCGTGCTTCTCGATCTCGGCATTGCCGTCGTCGGCGGACGGGGCGGCGTCGGACCACTCCGTCCGGTCGTCGACGGTTCCGTCGTCGATCAGCTTCCGGGCGTGCCTGACTGCGGCGTCGTTCACCTCGTAGTTCGGCATGACGTCTCCCCTACCCCGCTGGCGCCGGGGTTCAGTCGGCCGGGTTCCCGTCCGTCTGCGGATGCCCCTCGCCGGAGTCGGGGACCCCGCCCGCGGTGTCCGGCGCCGCTGGGTCACCGAGGCCTGCGGGCGTACCCGGCGCGGGGTGCGTGGGGACGTGGCCGGGGGTCGGCGTCCCCTCCTCCCCGGTCTGCCCGTCGCCCAGCAGCCCGTGCAGCGCGGCTCCGACGACCCTGCGGAACGCGCGCTTGGGCCGCCGCCGGTCGAGGACGGCGACCTCCAGCTGCTGGGCGCCCAGGCGGGTGGGCCCCCCGTTGCCGGCGCCGGCGGTGGCGGGGCTGACGGCCGACAGCGCGTCCACCCCCACCTTCAGCGCGTCGGCCAGGCCCATGCCGGGGTGGAAGTTCTCCCGCAGGTGCGAGGTCACGGAGTCGGCCTGCCCGCCCATGACGACGAAGTCGGGCTCGTCGACGACCGAGCCGTCGAAGGTGAGCCGGTAGAGCTGGTCGCGCTCGGGGGTCTCGCCGACCTCGGCGACGCAGAGCTCGACCTCGTAGGGCTTCATCTGCTCGGTGAAGATGGCACCGAGGGTCTGCGCGTAGGCGTTGGCGATGACCCGGCCGGTGACGTCGCGCCGGTTGTAGGAGTAGCCGCGGACGTCGGCCAGGCGGACGCCGGCCACCCGCAGGCTCTCGAACTCGCTGTAGCGGCCGACGGCGGCGAAGCCGATCCGGTCGTAGATCTCGCCGATCTTGTGCAGCGTGGAGCTGGGGTTCTCGGCGATCAGCAGGACGCCGTCGGCGTAGGTGAGGACGGCGACGCTGCGGCCGCGGGAGATGCCCTTGCGGGCGTACTCCGAGCGGTCCCGCATGACCTGCTCGGCGGAGGCGTAGTACGGCATGGTCATGGCTGCGTGGCCTCCCGCGGCATGTTCTGGCGGTCCGCGGCCGCGCGCTCGGTGATGATCCCGTCGGCGACCGCGGCCACCTCGGCGTCGGTCAGCCGGACGGAGCCCTCGGCGTCGACCCGGTAGACGATCGGGTACAGCCGGCGCACCGGGTCGGGGCCGCCGGTGGCCGAGTCGTCGTCGGCGGCGTCGTACAGCGCCTCGACGACGGTACGGGTGGCCTCGTCGGCGGGGAGGCCGTTCCGCCAGGTCTTCTTGAGCGAGTTCTTGGCGAACAGGGAGCCGGAGCCGACGGCGGCGTAGCCGCGCTCCTCGTAGTTCCCACCGGTGACGTCGTAGCTGAAGATGCGGCCCGGGGCGCTGCCGGGCGCGGCGTCGAGGTCGAAGCCGGCGAACAGCGGGACGACGGCGAGGCCCTGCAGCGCCGCGCCGAGGTTGCCGCGGATCATCTGGGCCAGCCGGTTGGCCTTGCCGTCGAGGCTCATCGTGAGCCCTTCGATCTTCTCGTAGTGCTCGAGCTCGACCTGGTAGAGCTTCACCATCTCGATGGCGATGCCGGCGGCGCCCGCGATGCCGATGACGCTGTAGGAGTCGGCCGGGTAGACCTTCTCGATGTCGCGGCTGGAGATCAGGTTCCCCATCGTGGCGCGGCGGTCGCCGCCCATGAGGACGCCGCCGTCGTAGGTCGCCGCGACGATCGTGGTGCCGTGCGGCGCGATCTCACCCACGGGCAGCTGCGGGACCGGACGGCGGCCGGGCAGCAGGTCCGGCGCGGCCGACGACAGGAAGTCGGTGAACGAGGAACCCACCCGGTCCAGGTAGGCGGGCGGGAACCCGCTCCGGCCAGCTGACGACTCGCTCACCCATCCACCTCTCCCGCCTGCTCGCGCCGGCGTGACCGCTGCTCCGCGGGGTGCGCCTCGCCAGGTGGCGCGGCGTTCCCCGACTCGCTGCGACCCTACCGGCGGTCGGTGACGTCGGCCGTACCGTCCGGCTCTCCCCCGCCTGTCCGCGCCAGGACGGCGAGCGCCTGCTGCGCGCGGTGGTGCTCGACGTAGAAGGCGGCCACGTGCAGCAGCTCGGGGTCGTCCCGGAACTGGCCAAGACCGCCGTTGCAGTTGAAGCAGAGCAGCGCCCGGACGGCGCCCGTGGCGTGGTCGTGGTCGACGTGCTCGGCCGGCGCCCTGCGGCAGAGCGCGCACAGCCCGCCCTGCGCCGCCAGCATGACGTCCGCTTCCGCCGCCGTGATCCCGTACCGGCGCGTCAGGTGGTAGGTCCGTGCGCCACCGACCTTCGCTCGCGACACCCTGCCCCGCTCGTTGTGACACGGCAGGCAGTACGTCGCGTAACCGCTGGCACTGGCGCGGGATCGCGGGAAGTTGGGCAAGGGTTGGACCTTCCCGCAGTCAGGACACCACTTGGCACCCTCGGGGACGATGACGTCGGCGGGCGGTACTCGCTGCCTACGAGGCTGCACACGCCGCGCCTCCCGGCTGCGGGCTGATCGTGCTGCCAGGTGCTCCCGGCAGTAGAAGACCAGCCCGTCCCGGGATCGCCGGTTCTTGGTGAACTCCGCGACTGGACGGTGGCGGCCGCAGTCACGACAGAACTTGGTGTCCATCCGGTGCGACGTCCCCAAGGATGATCTTGGTCACTCCCCCCCTTTTTGTACGTATGAACGTACGAAGTCCTCGGCGTTCTCCTCGAGCACGTCGTCGATCTCGTCCAGCAGGGAGTCGACGTCCTCGGTCATCTCCTTGTGCCGCTCGGCGACCTCGGTGTCGACCGAGGCCTCGACCTCGTCGGTCTCCTCACGCGACCGCGTCGCCTTCTGCTGCCCGCCGGTGTCCCTGGTCGCCACGGTGTGCCCTCCGGTTCCTCGGATGTGCTGTGCGCTGGAAGTTACCCGCCGGGACCGACATCCGGGGGCTCGTGACCGACCCGCGCGACGACGCCTTTCGTCCACCCACCCCGCACCTCACGCCGTCGTCACAGGACTGTCATGTCGTGACGCGGCTCTCACCGGCGCCCCGTGGGCACACACAGGGAGCGGAGCTGCCGCCCCGGTCCGGAGGGCCCCGACGAGAGCCCGCACCGCGGTGCCGCGCCAGGCGGCGCGGCAGGGATCACCACAGTCGGCATGGAGGAGACGGACGTGAATCTGCGACTTCGAGGACGACGAGGACCGATGACCGGCGCCGGCGCCGCAGCGCTGACCGCTGCGGCGGTGTTCCTCGCCCCGGCGGCGGCCGCCGCACCGGCCGATGACGTCGGCGAGTCCGTCGAGGCGGTGCAGGAGCGGGCGCAGCAGGCGGTGGAAGAGGCCGAGCAGGCGCTGGAGGACGCGCGGCAGCAGGCCGAGCAGGCGGTGTCCGAGGCCGAGCAGGCCCTCCGCGACGCCCGGCAGGAGGCCGGCCAGGCCGCGGAGACCGACGGCGACCGGGCCCCGCGGGAAGCCGAGGAGGCGGTGGAGGACGCGCAGCAGGAGGCCGAGCAGGCGGTGTCCGAGGCCGAGCAGGCCCTCCGCGACGCCCGGCAGGAGGCCGAGCAGGCCGCGGAGAACGGCAGCGAGCAGGCTCAGCAGGAGGCCGAGCAGGCGGTGGAGCAGGCCGAGCAGGCCCTCGACGACGCCCGGCAGCAGGCCCGGCAGGCCCTCGAGGAGGCGCAGCAGACGGCGGGCGAGGTCCAGCAGCAGGCGGAGGACGCCCTCGGCGACCTGCCGACGATCAGGTTCGGTGACTGGCTGCCCGACCACCTCGAGCGCGATCTCGACGACCTCCAGGACACCCCCGCGTCCGAGCGGGCCGAGGAGTTCGAGGAGATCGTGCAGGGCGCCCTGGACGGCGACTACGGGGACCGGGCGGAGAACCTGTCCGAGCGGTTCGGCGGGATGCTCTCGTCCCTGCCGCCGGATCTGCGGGCAGACATCCAGGACGTCCTCGGCCAGGAGCCCGAGGAGGCCCGTGCCGACGTCCGGCAGATCATGGAGGACGCCGTCGCCGGCGAATACGGTCCCGAGGTCGAGAAGTGGGCCGACTGGCTCCGCGAGACCGCGCAGCGCTGGGACCTCGCCGGTGCGATCCAGGGCACCGGCGGCACCACCGACTGAGTCGCCGGCTCACCGCTCCCCCACCGTCGGCGGCCGACCGGTGACGGTGGGGGCGGCTCAGCCCCCGGTGATGGTGTCGACCAGCGCCTGAGCCGTCGCGGACGCCTCGAACAGGGCGCCCACGTGCTCGCGGGTGCCCCGCAGCGGCTCCATCGTCGGGATGCGGACCAGGTTCTCCCGGCCCAGGTCGAAGACCACCGAGTCCCAGGACGCCGCGGCCACCTGGGCCGGGAAGCGGCGCAGGCACTCGCCGCGGAAGAACGCCCGCGTGTCGCCGGGTGGGTGCACCATGGCGCGGGCCACCTCCTCGTCGGTGAGCAGCCGCTGCATCGCCCCGCGGGCCACCAGCCGGTGGTACAGCCCCTTGTCGGGCCGGACGTCGGAGTACTGCAGGTCGACCAGGCGCAGCCGGGAGTCGCCCCAGGCCAGCCCGTCGCGGGACCGGTAGCCCTCCAGCAGGCGGAGCTTCGCCGGCCAGTCCAGCCGGTCGGCCAGCCGCATCGGGTCGATCTCCAGGTCGTCGAGCACCTCGGCCCAGCGGCGCAGCACGTCGGCGGTCTGCTCGTCGGCCTCCCCGCGGCTCTCCACGAACGCCACCGCCCGCTCCAGGTAGGTGCGCTGCAGCTCGATGGCGGTCATGCGGCGGCCGTCGCGCAGCAGCACCCGGTGGGTGAGCGTCGGGTCGTGGCTGATCGCCTGCAGCTCCTGCACCGGCTCCTCGAGCGCCAGGTCGTGCGGGAGGGCACGCGCCTCGATCATCGCCAGCACCAGCGACGTCGTCCCGACCTTCAGGTAGGTCGCGAGCTCGGCGAGGTTGGCGTCGCCGATGATCACGTGCAGCCGGCGGTACTCGTCGGGGTTCGCGTGCGGCTCGTCCCGGGTGTTGATGATCGGCCGCTTGAGCGTCGTCTCCAGCCCCACCTCGACCTCGAAGAAGTCGGCCCGCTGGGACAGCTGGAACCCGTCCTTGCGGCTCTCGGTGCCGATGCCCACCCGGCCGGACCCGGCGAACACCTGCCGGGTGACGAAGAACGGCACCAGCCCGCGGATGATGTCGATGAACGGGGTGCGGCGGTCCATCAGGTAGTTCTCGTGCGTGCCGTAGGACGCGCCCTTGCCGTCGGTGTTGTTCTTGTAGAGCTGGATGGGCTGGGTGCCCGGGACGCGGGCGGCGCGACGGGCCGCCTCGGCCATCACCTGCTCCCCCGCCTTGTCCCACAGCACGATGTCGCGCGGGGTCGTGACCTCCGGCGTGGAGTACTCGGGGTGCGCGTGGTCGACGTAGAGCCGGGCGCCGTTCGTGAGGATGACGTTGGCCATCCCGGAGTCCTCGTCGAGGTCGTTGTGGTCCAGGGCCTGCGCCGGCGTGAGGTCGAAGCCGCGGGCGTCGCGCAGCGGCGACTCCTCCTCGAAGTCCCAGCGCGGCCGGCGCGGGGTCGGCGCCTCGGCGACCGCCCACGCGTTGACGACCTGGCTGCTCAGCGTCGTCGGGTTGGCACCCGGCTGACCCGGCACCGAGATCCCGTACTCCACCTCGGTGCCCATGACCCGCCGCACGCTCATGACCCAACCCTAGGCCGCGTCCCGTCCGGGCCCCCCGGGCGGCACCGGACCGGGCGGTGGCACACATCGGAACGGATCCGTAGCCTCGGTGGTGCCCCGGCCGCAGCAGAGCGGCCGGGATCGTGTGCGGGATGCCACGGCCGTCGAGCCGCTCCCCGCGCGTTCTCCGGACCCGCCGCGCGTCGTCTCCGCCCAGCGGTGCGGTCCCTCGTCTCTCCGGCTCCGTGGGTGGAGCGTGCTGCCGTCGGACGGCGGGCACGTGGCGCCCGCCGTTCGAGAGGATCATGACGAACCCGAGCACCACCTCCGGCCTGTCCACCCGCTCCCTCCGGCGTCGTACCGCCGGCATCGCCGCGACCGGCGCCGTGCTGCTGGCCCCGTTCCTCGGGACCGGCACCGCCGGGGCCGCGGACGGGGAGACCTGGGACCGCCTCGCGCAGTGCGAGAGCAGCGGCAACTGGTCGATCAACACCGGGAACGGCTACTACGGCGGCCTGCAGTTCTACCAGCCCACCTGGGAGGCCTTCGGCGGTACCGAGTACGCGGCGCGGGCGGACCTCGCCACCCGCGAGCAGCAGATCGCGATCGCCGAGAAGACCCTGGCGGTCCAGGGCTGGGGCGCCTGGCCGGCCTGCTCGGCGAAGCTCGGGCTCACCGAGGCCGACAAGGCAGGCAGCGCTGCCGCGCCCGCGCCGCCGGTCGCCGCCGCCGCGCCGGCCCCGGCACCCGCGCCGGCCCCGGCACCCGCGCAGGCTGCTCCGGGCCAGACCTACACCGTGCGCTCCGGTGACACGCTGTCCGGGATCGCCGCGGCGAACGGCCTGGACTGGCGCGAGCTGTACGCGGCGAACAGCGCGGTGATCGCCGATCCCGCGGCGATCTACCCCGGCCAGGTGCTCACCCTCGGTGGGGCCGCACCGGCGGCGGCTCCCCCGGCAGCGGCCCCGGCGCCCGGCGGGCAGTCCTACACCGTGCAGTCCGGTGACACGCTGTCCCGCATCGCGGCGGCGAACGGCTTGGACTGGCAGTCGCTGTACGAGAGCAACCGGGACGTCATCGGCGCCGACCCGGCGCTGATCCGCCCCGGCCAGGTGCTCGTCCTGGGCTGATCCGCCCCGGTCCGCGCGCGTTCGGCCCGGTCACCCCCGCGGGTGACCGGGCCGTTCGCTCGTGCTCGGCAGGAGCCGGACGCCGGCGCCTACAGGTACTGGCCGGTGTTGGTGGCCGTGTCGATGGCGCGGCCCGTTTCGCTGCCCTTGCCGCTGATGAGCGTGCGGATGTACACGATCCGCTCGCCCTTCTTGCCCGAGATCCGCGCCCAGTCGTCGGGGTTGGTCGTGTTGGGCAGGTCCTCGTTCTCCTTGAACTCGTCGAGGCAGGCGGCCATGAGGTGGCTGACCCGCAGGCCGGAGGTGCCGGTCTCCAGGTGCTCCTTGATCGCCATCTTCTTGGCCCGGTCGACGATGTTCTGCAGCATGGCGCCGGAGTTGAAGTCCTTGAAGTAGAGGACCTCCTTGTCACCGTTGGCGTAGGTGACCTCGAGGAAGCGGTTCTCCTCGCTCTCGGTGTACATGCGCTCGACGGTGCGCTGGATCATCCCGGCGATGGTCGCCTCCCGGCTGCCGCCGTGCTCGGCCAGGTCGTCGGGGTTGATCGGTAGCGACGTCGTCAGGTACTTCGTGAAGATGTCGCGCGCGGCCTCGGCGTCCGGCCGCTCGATCTTGATCTTCACGTCGAGCCGGCCGGGCCGCAGGATGGCCGGGTCGATCATGTCCTCGCGGTTGGACGCGCCGATGACGATGACGTTCTCCAGGCCCTCGACGCCGTCGATCTCGCTGAGCAGCTGCGGCACGATGGTGGACTCGACATCGGAGGACACCCCCGAGCCGCGGGTGCGGAAGATCGAGTCCATCTCGTCGAAGAACACGATGACCGGGGTGCCCTCGCTGGCCTTCTCGCGCGCCCGCTGGAAGACCAGCCGGATGTGCCGCTCGGTCTCG
The DNA here is from genome assembly GCF_054051035.1 of Blastococcus sp. SYSU DS0619. Taxonomy (NCBI): domain Bacteria; kingdom Bacillati; phylum Actinomycetota; class Actinomycetes; order Geodermatophilales; family Geodermatophilaceae; genus Blastococcus; species Blastococcus sp. SYSU DS0619. Next base: position 125,752 of record NZ_JBJHAM010000009.1, read on the forward strand.
CCGACGTACTTGTTGAGCAGCTCGGGGCCCTTGATGTTGAGGAAGTAGGACTTCCCCTGGCTGGTGTCGCCGTCGCCGCGGATCGCCGCCACCTTCTTGGCCAGCGAGTTCGCCACCGCCTTGGCGATCAGCGTCTTGCCGCAGCCGGGCGGGCCGTACAGCAGGATGCCCTTGGGCGGCCGCAGCTCGTAGGTGCGGAACAGGTCGGCGTGCAGGAAGGGCAGCTCGACGGCGTCGCGGATCTGCTCGATCTGCCGGGACAGCCCACCGATGTCGGTGTAGTCGATGTCGGGGACCTCTTCGAGGACGAGCTCCTCGACCTCGCTCTTGGGGATGCGCTCGTAGACGTAGCCCGAGCGCGTCTCCAGCAGCAGCGAGTCGCCCACGCGCAGCGGCTGGCCGGTGAGCGAGTCGGCGAGGTAGACCACGCGCTCCTCGTCGGTGTGCCCGATGACCAGCGCTCGCTGCGTGACGCCGTCGACCGGCTCCAGGAGCTCCTTGAGCATGACGACGTCGCCCTGGCGCTCGAACGAGCGCGCCTCGACGACGTTCATCGCCTCGTTGAGCATGACCTCCTGGCCGGCCCGCAGCTCCGCCACCGGGACGTTCGGCGAGACGGAGACCCGCAGTTTGCGGCCCCCGGTGAAGACGTCGACGGTGCCGTCGTCGTACCCGGTGAGGAAGACGCCGTAGCCCGACGGCGGCTGCCCGAGCCGGTCGACCTCATCCTTGAGCGTGACCAGCTGCTCGCGGGCGTCCCGCAGCGTGCCGGCCAGCTTGTCGTTGCGCTCCGAGAGGAAGGCCGCACGGCCCTCCGCCTCGGCGATCCGCTCCTCCAGCGCGCGCACCTGGCGCGGGCTGTCGGCCACCTTGCGGCGGAGCAGGCCGATCTCCTCCTCGAGGTAGGAGATCTGGCTGAGCAGCGCCGTCACGTCGCGTTCGCGCCGCGCGCGCAGTTCGTCAGGACCCAGGCCCATCACGCACCTCCGCACTGTCGGGGGAGCCAGGACGCAAATCTATACACGCGCGACGACAGTTCGCCGTGGGCTCGCGGAGCCCGCGCCCCGGTGCTAGGTGCTCCCCCGCCGGCCGGTCAGTGCTTCTGCGCGCGACGCTGGCGGATCGGCGCGACGGTGCCCTCGGCGAGCCGGCGCGCGGTCACCAGGAAGGCGGTGTGCGCCACCATGCGGTGCTCGGGGCGGACCGCCAGGCCCACGGCGTGCCACGGCCGCAGCAGCGACTCCCAGGAGTAGGGCTCGGTCCAGACGCCCTGGGCACGCAGCGCCTCCACGTAGGTGGACAGCTGCGTCACCGTCGCGACGTAGCCGACCAGCACCCCGCCGGGACGCAGCGCGGCGGCGACCGTGGGCAGCACCGCCCAGGGCTCGAGCATGTCGAGGACGACGCGGTCGACGACCTCCTCGGCCGGGTGGTCGGCGAGGTCGCCGAGCCGGAGGTCCCAGTTGGCCGGCACCTCGCCGAAGAAGGCGCCCACGTTCGTGCGGGCGACGTCGAGGAAGTCCTCCCGCCGCTCGTAGCTGGTGAGCGACCCCTCCGAGCCGACGGCGCGCAGCAGCGAGCAGCTCAGCGCACCCGACCCCGCCCCGGCCTCCAGGACCCGCATGCCCGGTCCCACGTCACCGAAGCCGACGATCTGCGCGGCGTCCTTCGGGTAGATCACCTGCGCACCGCGCGGCATGGAGAGCACGTAGTCCGACAGCAGCGGCCGCAGCGCCAGGTAGCCGGTGTTGGCCGTGGAGTGCACGACCGAGCCCTCGGGGGCGCCGATGAGGTCGTCGTGCTCGATGGCCCCGCGGTGGGTGTGGAACTGCTTGCCCGGCGTCAGGACGACGGTGTGCAGGCGCCCCTTCGGGTCGGTCAGCTGCACCCGGTCACCGGCGACGAAGGCCCCCTCGACCGGCTCGGCCCGCTGGGCGGGTGCCTCCGCGGCGGTCTCCTCCGGCGCGGGCTGCGCCTCGTCGACGACGTCGGTCCCGGCATCCTGCGAACTGTCCACGGACGACGAGCGTACGGAGGCGGTCGCTGTGACCCGTGTCCTGCGCACGGCGCGGTCGCTCGGAACTGTCGGAGGGGCGACCTAGCCTCGGGTGCATGACGGCGATGGTGCAGACCGACCCGCAGGCCGACGGCTCCGCTCCGGCGGCCGCCCCGCCCGCCGGGGAGGCCCCGACCCCCCGTCGCCCGTCGCTGTCCCCCAGCCGCGCGGCCGACTTCAAGACCTGCCCGCTGCTCTACCGCTTCCGCACCATCGACCGGCTGCCCGAGCGCAAGAGCCTGGCCGCCGTCCGCGGCACGCTGGTGCACTCGGTGCTGGAGCGGCTCTACGACCTGCCGCCCGCGCAGCGGACCGTCGAGGGCGCGCTGGAGCTGCTGGAGCCGGCCTGGACGGAGCTGCGCGTGGAGCCGGGCATCGCCGAGCTGTTCGAGACGGCCGACGACGCCGGCGCCGAGACCGACGTGAACGCCCCCGAGTCCGTCGAGGCGTGGCTGGCCTCGGCCGGGAAGCTCGTCGAGAAGTACTTCACGCTGGAGGACCCGCGCCGCCTCCAGCCCGAGGCCCGCGAGGAGCTCGTCGAGGTCACCCTGCCCGACGGGCTGCTGCTGCGCGGTTACGTCGACCGGCTCGACGTCGCCCCGAACGGCGCGTTGCGGGTCGTCGACTACAAGACCGGGTCGATGCCCCGTGAGGCGTTCGAGTCCAAGGCGCTGTTCCAGATGAAGTTCTACGCGCTGGTGCTCTGGCGCACCCGCGGCGTGGTGGCCGCCCAGCTCAAGCTGCTCTACCTGGGCGGCGACGGCGACGCGTTGACCTACGCCCCGGAGGAAGCCGAGCTGATCCGCTTCGAGCGGACGCTGCTGGCCATCTGGTCGGCCATCGAACGGGCCGTCGCCACCGGGGAGTTCCGGCCGAACAAGACCCGGCTCTGCGGGTGGTGCGACCACCAGGCGCTGTGCCCGTCCTGGGGCGGCACTCCCCCACCGTTCCCCGCCGAGGCCGCCGCCGCGGCCGGGTGGCGCACCACGCTGCCGGTCAGCCCTGCCTGAGGCCACCGCCGTGCCTGCGCCGGCGACGGAGACCCGGCCGTCGACCGGGTGCGACCGGGGATGATGCGGGCATGACCAGCAGGATCGACCACCGGCTCGCGCTCCTCACCGCGATGCTCCCAGCAGGAGTACGGCTTCACGCCGGAGCAGGCGAGGTCGGTGCTCGACTGCCAGGTGACCCGGCTGACCAAGGCGAACCGGCACCGGCTGGAGACGGAGATCCAGGCCCTGCAGGACGGCCTCACCGGGCGCTGGGACCCACCCGTGGAACTCGCGGCCAGCCTGCGCTCCGCGCGGTCGATCAGCGTCGTCGTCGACGGTGCCGCGCACGAGGTCCGCGGCACGTCGCGGAACGACTCCCTGGACCGCCTGGCGCGGCTGGTCCACGAGGAGGTGGCCGCTCCGCGCCGGCGCAGGGTCCTGGTCGCGCTCACCGGCACCGGCGGGCCGGTGCGTCTCCACGTCGACCCGACCGGCGACGCGCGGTTCGACCACGACGACGCCGGCTGAGCCACGGTCGTCCGCTCAGCGTCCGGTGACGCCGTCCAGGAGCTCGCGGGTGGCGTCGGCGTGGCCCGCGTGCCGGGCCGTCTCCTCGACCAGGTGCAGCAGCACCCACCGCAGGTCGCGACCGCTGGCGTCCGCGCACTCCTGGGTGATCGGCAGGGAACGCACCACCTGCGCCGTCGCCCGGGCCCGCTCCCGGTAGCGCCGGACGGCGTCGGCCACGGTGAGCTCGGGACCGGGGGCGAACTCCGCCTCGCTGCGGCTCACCTCCGCACCGCCCACGGCCCCGTCGATCCACCGCCACTCCACGTGGGTGAGGTGGTTGACGATGCCGAGCAGTGGGATGAGCGCACCGTCCGGACGCCACCGCACCTGCTCCTCGTCCAGGTCCGCCACCTTGCGCAGGATCGACACGCGCAGGTGGTCGAGCCACGCGAGCAGGAGCTCGGCCTCGTCTCGGAGCGGACCGGGCTGGGTCGGTTCCGGCGACTGCGGCATGCGCGGCAGGGTAGCGACGGCGCCATCCCGTCCTCGCCGCCCGACGGGCGGATCAGCGGGCGGCGAGCACCGCGGCCAGGTCGGCGACGCCGATGCCGGCCAGCGTCTCCCGCAGGGTCAGCCCCGGAGCAGGCGGCACCGGCTGGAGGGCCGGCACCCCGAGGACGGCCATCCCGGCGGCCAGCCCCGCGGTGACGCCGACCAGCGAGTCCTCCACGACCACGCAGCCGGCCGGGTCGACGCCGAGCGCCGCGGCGGCCTGCAGGTAGGGCGCCGGATCGGGCTTGCGCGCGGGCACCTCGTCGCCGCAGACGGTCACGTCGAACGGGTCGGCGCCCAGGTCGGTGGTGATGCTGGCGAGCACGAGGGCGGCCAGCCGGCGCGGCGTCGTCGTCACCAGGGCGGTGGGCGTGCCGGCGTCGCGGACGGCGGCCAGCAGCGCCCGGGCCCCGGGGCGCCACGGGATGCCGGACCCGGCCATCAGCTCCGCCACCCGGTCCTCGATCCAGCGGGCGTCGGCCTGCAGCTGCGCCTCGGAACGGACGACGCCGAGGTCGGCGTGCAGGACCTGCATCGCGCGCCGCATGCTCGTGCCCACCGTGGCGGCCCGGGCCTCCGGTGACATCCGGCCGCCGAGCGAGGCGGCCAGCTCGAACATGGCCTCGCCCCAGTACTCCTCGGTCTCCACCAGCGTGCCGTCCATGTCGAACAGCACCGCCTGCGGGCCGTCGCCGACCGAGGGGGTCGCGGTGCCCCGTCCACCTACCGGAGCCACCGACACGCCCCCGAGTCTAGGGACCGCGGCCGCCGTCCCCGGCCGCCCGGCCGGGGACGTGGTGCGAATCTCAGGCGGCGCGGGTGCCGACGAGCGTGGCGAAGGCGATCACGTTGTCCTCGTAACTGCGCACCGCGGAGTCGAAGTCGCCGCCGCAGGTGATCAGCCGCAGCTGCGCGTCGTCGGTGTTGCCGTAGACCTCGATGGTCGGGAACTCGTCCTTCGGGTGCACCTCCACGCGATCGACGGCGAACACCGCGATGGTGCCGTCCGCGCGGGCCACCTCCACCTCGTCGCCGGCCTGCAGCGCGCCGAGGTCGAAGAAGACGCCCGGGCCGTGCTCGGCGGAGTCGACGTGGCCGAGGATCACCGCCGGTCCGACCGCGCCGGGGGCCGGGCCGCGCTGGTACCAGCCGGCCTGGTCGTCGGGGCCGAGCGGCGGCACCTCGACGGTGCCGTCGTCGTTGAGGTCCAGGCGCAGCAGATCGCTGGTCACCTCGATGGCCGGGACGGTCACCGAGACGGGCTCGGCCACGGGCGGTGCCTCGTCGGCCGGCGCCAGCTCGGCGGCCGGCGCTTGCTCGGCGGTGGCGGTGGGCGGGGAAGGGATGCGGTCGGCGGTCGCCGCGGCGGGCTGCGGCGCCTGCCGCTGACCGGTCACCGCCACCGCGACGGCGACGACCGCGACGACGAGCAGGCCCACGGCCAGCGCCAGCCAGGTGCGGGGACTCGGACTGCGGCCGTTCTGCTCGGTCACGGGGTGCCTTCCGATCGGGGGGGGGCGGGACAGGGGCCGGGGGGGGGGGGGGGGGGGGGGGGGGGGGGGGGGGGGGGGGGGGGGGGGGGGGGGGGGGGGGGGGGGGGGGGGGGGGGCGGGGCGGGCCGCGGCGGCGGGCTCCCCCGCCGCCCGCGCGCGCTGC
>NZ_JBJHAM010000010.1:0-130798 GCF_054051035.1 Blastococcus sp. SYSU DS0619
CGGCCGGGACGGCGATGTCGCCGGTGCCGCCCCAGTAGGTGGTGGCGCCGCCTTCGACGAACCACTGGCCGGTGGAGGGGCGGAAGACCGCGATGTCGGCCGTGCCGTCGCCGTCGTAGTCGGCCGGGACGGCGATGTCGCCGGTGCCGCCCCAGTAGGTGGTGGCGCCGCCTTCGACGAACCACTGGCCGGTGGAGGGGCGGAAGACCGCGATGTCGGCCGTGCCGTCGCCGTCGTAGTCGGCCGGCACGGCGATGTCGCCGGTGCCGCCCCAGTAGGTGCTGGCGCCGCCTTCGACGAACCACTGGCCGGTGGAGGGGCGGAAGACCGCGATGTCGGCCGCACCGTCGCCGTCGTAGTCGGCCGGCACGGCGACGTCGCCGGTGCCGCCCCAGTAGGTGCTGGCGCCGCCCTCGACGAACCACTGGCCGGTGGAGGGGCGGAACACCGCGATGTCGGTCGTGCCGTCGCCGTCGTAGTCGGCGGAGACGTCGAGGTCACCGGCGCCGCCCCACCAGGTGGCGTCCTGGCCGTCGATCAGAAAGCGGCCCTCGGCGGGCCGGAAGACGCCGAGGTCGCTGTCGCCGTCGCCGTCGAAGTCGGCCACGGCCGTGCCGGTGGCGGCCGCCGCGGCGGGCGCGACGACGGTCAGCCCACCGAGGGCGAGGGCCGTGAGGGTCAGCGGTACGACGGCGCGGCTCGTGGAGGCGAGCGGGCGCAGGGGTGCCAGGACGCGGGGCACGAAGTCTCTTCTCTGTGGCGGTGGAGGCCGGTGCAGCGGTGCTGTCCGCGCGCGGGGCGAAGGGTCGTCGTTGACCACGAGCAAGGGGCGCGCGATGCCGGGTGCTCACGCAACGTAAGTGCCTGCCGCGCACAACTCAATCGTGAACAGGCACTATCGGGTGTCGGCCGTGTCACAGCCGCCCATCGCGGTCACCGTCCGTGAGCGGATGGCGCCGCTGGCGGCACTATTCGGCCGGTGACGCACCGGAGGGCGCGACGGCGACGCGGTCCAGGCCCCGCAGGTACAGGACCCACCACACGACCAGGGCGACCAGCCCCGCGAGGGCGTATCCCACGGCCACCCCGGGGGCGGCCGCCACGACGGCGCCCGTCCAGGCCAGCACCAGGACGGCCGGTGCGGAGAGCAGCTGCGCGCGCAGGCTGCGGGCGGAGTCGGCGATGCTGTGCAACCCGGTCGCGGCACCCGACTGCACGGCGATCGCGACCAGCCACACCCCCAGCGCGGGGATCAGCGGCCGGGCCTGCGGCCAGGTCTCCCCGAGCAGCGCGACGAGCACGCCCTCGGGCAGGAGCAGCACCACCGCGGTCCAGGCGACGGCGATCCCGGCCAGGGCGAGGGCGACCGCCCCCGACCACCGCAGCAGCGCCCGGCGGCCCTGGTCGCGCAGCGCGACGCCGTGGATGGTGGCGATCGTGTAGGCGCCCTGGAACAGCACGTTGACCGGGCTCAGCGCGGTCAGCGCCAGGCGCAGCACACCGGCCAGCGCCAGGCCGAACTGCGCGGCCAGCCCGTAGACGAGGAACTGGTAGGCCCCGTAGCCGGTGAGGAACTCCAGGCAGTACCGGACGATGAGCGTGCGGTCCGCGGCGAGGAAGGCCCGCCCGGCGGCGAGGTCGGGCAGCGTGCGGTCGAGGACGACGGCGACCAGCACCGACAGCGCGCCGGCGCCGCCCCAGGCGAGCACCAGCGAGGCCGCGCCGGCCCGGCCTCCGGTGAGGGCGACGGCGAGCGCGGGCACCAGGAGCACGAACCAGGCGGTGTCCAGCAGCGCGGCAGCACCGGGGCGTCCCTGCCCGAAGTAGCTGTACCGCCAGGCGTCCTGCACCAGCAGGCCGGGCAGGACCACGCCCAGCGCCACCAGCGCACTGCCGAGCCCGCCACCGACGACCAGCCCGACGGCGACGCCGGGCAGGCCGATGGCCAGGCCGATCGCGGTGGCCAGCCCGGTGGAGGCGCGGGTGAGGCCGGGCCAGCGGGCCGCCGGTGCGCCGGCGTGCCGGACGATGAGCGCCTCGCCGCAGGCGGCGCGGGCCACCCCCTGGGCGATCAGGTAGGTGGCGAAGGCGACGGCGAAGACGCCGAGCCCCCGGGCGTCCAGCGCCCGGGCGGCGGCGATGGAGATGACGAAGTTGGTGCCGCTGGAGAGCCCCTGGTCCACCAGGGTGAGCAGCCGCCGGCCGCGGGGGGCGTCGAGGTCGGCGCCGGTCACGCCGGCACCGCCGCAGGGAGGGACCGGGGGTCCGGCTCCTGCTCGCGTGCGGCGCGCACCCGGGCCAGCGCGATGGCGAGGGCCAGCGGCACGAAGTGGCCGACGTCGAGGTCCTCGGCCACCGACCAGACGGCGGTGAACACCAGCAGCGCCAGCGCCGGGCCGTCGCGGTACCGGTAGGCCGCCGCACCCCCGGCGACCAGTACCGCCACGAACAGGACGACGGCGAGGGCGCCCCCGCGGTAGAGCAGCCCCAGGTAGGTGCTGTGGCTGCCGACGCTGGCGACCAGCCCGGGCTCCCGCTCCTTGATCCCGCTGCCGAGCAGGACCGTCGGCGCCTCGGCGACCCGCTCGAGCGTCACCTCGTAGATCTGGCCGCGGGTCTCGGCGGAGCCGGCGCGGGTTTCGTTGAGCGAGGTGAGCGTCTCGGCGACCGGGGCGAGGAGCAGCACGGCGGCGACCGCCGCCACGGCGAAGCAGGTCAGCGCGGCGAACAGCGCCGGCCGGATGCGCCGCCGGAGGGCCACCAGCGCCGCCGCGGCCAGCGCCAGCACCAGGGCGAGCACGGTGTTCCGCGAGTAGGCGAGCAGCAGCGACGGGAGCAGGACGGTGACGCAGCCGAGCGTGAGCAGGACGCCCACGGGGCCGCGGCGCCGGACGTACGGCGTGCCGACGAGCAGCAGCAGGATCCCGATGGCGGCCAGCGAGCCGGACCACGTGGGGTTGCCGAGGATGCCGCCGCTGCGGACCACGAAGCCGGCGAAGTAGTCCTCGTAGGCGAGGTTGGTGACGGTGAACGCCGCGACGCTCGGGTCGTCGGTCAGGCTCGCGGGCAGCAGCCGGTCGAGGGGCAGCCGCAGCGCCTGGAACCGGGGGTAGACGAGCCAGGCGAGGATCGTCAGCACCCCCTGCACGAGGGCGACGTCGACGAGCCCGCGCCCGATGCCGGTGAGGTCGGCGCGGGACGGCCGGCCGGCGAGGAACAGCACGAGGCAGAGCCAGATCGAGAGGTTGAGCCCGGCGCTGAGGACCCGGCTCAGCGGCGGGTCGCCGGGCAGGGCGAGCACCAGGCTGGCGGCGAGGAAGAACGCCACCCCGGCGAGCAGCAGGGGTGGCCGTCCCGCGGACCGGGTGCGCAGCAGCAGCCGGACCAGCACCCACGGCCACCACAGGAAGCCCGCGCCCAGCAGCCACAGCGGGAGGTAGCCGAGCACGACGCGGCGGGAGAGCGCCGGTGCCGTCACCGGCGGAGCTCCGACCAGGCCAGCCGCGCCGTCCACCGCAGCGGCGTGCAGCGCCGGAGCGCCAGGCCGAGGCGCTGGGCGCGCAGGGTGCGCCGCCAGCCGTACTTGGCGTGCAGCTGCAGCTGGCTGCGCTCGAACCAGGCGTCGGTGACGGGGCTGCGGGTCCACCGCTCGCTGTGCTCGACCGGGCGGTCGGTGCGGACGACGGCGAGCTGCCAGCCGGCCGCGGTGGCCCGGATCGACCAGTCGATGTCCTCGGCGTACATGCGGAAGCGGGTGTCGAGCCCGCCGACGGACTCCCAGGCGTCGCGGCGCACGGCGACGCACGTCCAGGGCAGGTACTCGCCCTGGGCGAGGACCCGCAGCCGGGCGTGGTCGGGCACCGTGTTGCGCCCGGTCCAGGCGCCGGCGCGGCGCATGAGCGCCCGTTGCAGCTGCAGCCAGCGGCCCTGCCGGAGCCCGGCGGCGCGGAGGAACTCCTGGGCGGGCCGGGGCAGCCGCCCGACGCTGAAGACGGGCCGTCCGCCGGCATCCACGAGCAGCGGGCCGGCCGCGGCGAGGCGGGGGTGCGCGTCGAGCACGGCGACCAGGTCGGCCAGCGCCGGCAGCTCCAGCTGCAGGTCGAAGTTGAGCACCAGGACCGTGCGCACCGGGTGCGCCGCCAGCAGGGCGCGCGTACCGGCGTGCACGTTGACCGCGAACCCCTCGGGCTCGGCATTGCGGAGCACCGTCGCGGCGGTGGGGAGGTCGGGGTACCGGCCGGGGGCCGGGTCGTTGACGACGAGGACCAGCGGCAGCGTGTCGGCGAGCGCGTGCAGCCACGGGAGCAGCGGGGGGTTGCCGTGCAGCACGCAGACGGCCCCGGTACCGGCCGGGAGCTCGACGTGCGTCACGGGGCCTTCTCTCTCTGGGTGGGCCGGTCGGGCGCCGGTCGCACCGGGCGGGACCCGGCGGGGCGCCGGGTGCAGGTGCCGGCCGCATGAACGGTAACCACGGTGGCTCCGGGCCGTGACCGGGTCTGCCCCGTGGGGGTGAGCGGGCACCCGCGGGCCACCGGGCGCCCGCGTCGTCCGCCTACGCTTGCCGTCGCCCGGCGGTGCTGGGAGCAGGGCGCGGGCCGATCCGGCTCCGCGCACCCACCGTCGTCGAAACGAGAGCCGCATGACCTTCCGCGACCTGTTCTCCGCCGTCCGCAGGGGATGGCTGGTCGTCGTGGTGGCGGTGCTCGTCGGCGGCGCAGCCGCCACGGCCTGGACCGTGACGCGCACGCCCGAGTACGTGTCCACGGCGCAGCTGTTCCTCGGGGTCCGGACCGCGACCGAGGCGGAGGACACCCGGCAGGACACGCTCTACCTGCAGCAGCGGATGCAGTCCTACGCCGCGGTGCTGGGCAGCCCGGCGCTGGGTGCCCGCGTGGCCGACGAGCTCGACCTCGAGCTGGGCGGCGCCGACGTGGCCGAGCGGATGGACGTGACGGTGCCGGAGGGGACGGTGCTGCTCATGGTCGAGGTCCACGACTCCTCGGCCGAGCGCGCCCAGGCCATCGCGAACACCGTCGGTGCGGAGTTCGCCGGGTACCTGGCGGAGCTGGAGAACTCCGGCGGTTCGGACATCGACGCCGTCGACGTGATCACGATCGAGCCCGCGGAGCTGCCCGAGGCGCCGGCCTCGCCCGATGCGGTCGTCAACGTGCTGGCCGGGCTGCTGCTCGGGCTGGCCGTGGGTCTGGGCCTGGCGTTCCTGCGGGCGGCGCTGGACGACCGGGTGCGCACCGCCGACGACGTCGCCGCGCCCGGTCTGCGGACGCTGGGGGAGGTGCCCGCGCGCGCCCGTGGCCGCGCCCCGGTGTCCGCCGAGCGCGAGGACGGACTGCGGCGGCTGCGGCTGCACCTGCTCACCGACGAGCAGCGCCGGAAGGACCTCCGGGTGGTGGCGCTGACCGCGCCGGCGGCGGGGTGCGACATCGGGGCCATGGCGCTGGACCTGGCCCGGTCGCTGGTCGCGACCGGGGAGTCGGTGATCCTGGTGGACGCCGATCTGGCCACCCCGTGCCTGCCCCGGCTGCTGGACCTGCCGGCCGACCGGCCCGGGTTCGCCGAGCTGCTGGCCGGGAGCGTCGATCCGCAGGCGGTGCTCGTCCCGGACGTCGCGGGGCTGCGGGTGGTGCCCGCCGGGCATCCTGCCCGCCACCCGGCCGACCTGGTCCTGCCGGAGCCGGCCGAGCGGGTGCTGCGCACGCTGGCCAGGCTCGCCGACCGGGTGGTCGTCGCCGGGCCGCCGCTGGACGGGCCGGCCGAGGCGGAGGTCATCGCCACGGCCAACGACGGCGTCGTCCTGCTGCTCAGCGGAGGCACGACCCGGCGCACCGAGACGGAGACGGCGGTGCGCACGCTGGGCGCGCTCGGTGCCGACCTGCTCGGCTACGCGGTCGAGCGGCAGCGCACGCGGTAGCCGGCCCGCGTCCCGGGACTACGCGCCCGGCGGGTTCGCGAGCTGCTCCGCGCGGCGGGCGGTCGGCGGCCGCCAGCCGGTGGTGTCGCGGCGCGGCGCCGGCTCCGGCTCGACCGGGGCGGGCGGCTCGACGAGGACCCCGCGGGTCGGTGCCAGGTCGGCGGGGTCGACGGTGATCGAGCGGAACACGCCGTGGTCCAGGGCCGGCGCGAGATCCGGGCGGGCCGCGTACACCTCCTGCTCCGCCGTCCCCACGACGAAGACGCACGGGGTGCTGGCGGGGGAGCCCAGGTAGGGCTGGGAGGTGGCACCCGCCATCGTGTGCCAGGGCAGACCCATCGCCCGCACCAGCCGGTGCACCCGGTCGTCGAGGATGGTGACCATGCCGGGGACGCCGCAGTTGCGGGCGTACCGCCAGATGCCGTGGCACAGGGCGACGCTGACCTCGGCGCCCGCGGCGCCGGCGCGGTAGCGGCGGTCCACGGCGAGGCTCGCCACGTCCCACACGGTCGCGGGCGTGAGGTCGACGGCGCCCAGGCTGTCGGCGACCGGGAGCTGCCACGGCGGCCCGGCGATGTCGAGCAGGGTCTTCACCGGGCTCGTGCCGGCGGTGATCAGTCGCGCGGTGCCGAGGGCGACGCCGCTCTCGTCGTCGATGACCGCGACGAACCGCGAGCGCTCCTCGTAGGGGCCGTACTCCTGCGCCAGGAGCTCCGGTGTGTTGCCGAAGGCCTGCAGGAAGACGTCGGCCTCGACCTGTCGTGCGGCGTCCCGTTCGGCGGGGGAGTGCGCCACCAGCAGCCGGAAGGCCATGTCAGAAGGACTTCGCGACGACGGTGCCGGCGGCGAAGAAGTCCGTGGTGAACGCGACGGCGACGTCCGGGTCGAACGCCTTGCACGTGTAGATGTCCACCGAGAAGAACAGCCGCGGCCGCTCCCAGGCGTAGAAGTGCGCGCCCGACGTCTCCCAGTGGATCCAGCCGGCCCAGCCGTACAGGTCCGAGCGGTGCGTCACCGGCTCGAGGAGCTGGACCATGTCCACCTCGCGGGAGAGCGCCGAGAGGTACGCCCGGATCTGCGCGTCGTCCACGGGCGCGGCCGGGATGCCCTCGATCACCAGTCGCTGCCGGAGGATGTCCGGGGCGAGGTCGCTCCAGGGCGCGTGGGGGAGCAGGGCAGGGGCAGAGGAAGGCGGCGTCACCCGCACATAGTCCACAAACGGCAACGCAGCGTGGTGATCACGGTCGGCGTGTCGCCCGGAGGAGCGTCACCCTGCAGTGGCGCCCTCACCCGGCGGAGTCAGTCGGGGGTCGTACCCCGGCTGAGCTGGGGAATCAGGCCTGCGTCGATCAGCCCGGAGTCGGAGGCGGCCAGCCAGGGCAGGAACTCCTCGACCGGCATGGGGTGGGCGATGGCGTACCCCTGGGCGACGTCGCAGCCGAGGCGGGCGAGCGTGGCGCTCGTCGCCAGCGTCTCCACCCCTTCGGCCACCAGGCTGAGGCCGAGGGCGTGGGCGAGCGCGACGGTGCTCTGCACGATGGCCGCCGCCCGGGGATCGCGGTCGACGTCCGCAGTCAGGCTGCGATCGAGCTTCAGCTCGTCGGCGGGCAGGTGCCGCAGGTAGGCCAGCGAGCTGTACCCGGTTCCGTAGTCGTCGATCGACGTGCGGACGCCGGACCGGCGCAGCTCGGCGAGCACCCCGCGCCCGCGCTCGGGGTCGGCCATGAGCGTGTCCTCGACGAGCTCCAGCGTCAGCGCCCGCGGAGGCAGGCCGTGCCGGTGCAGCGCGTTGGCGACCTTGCCGGCCAGGTCGAGGTCGGTGACGTTGGCCGCGGACAGGTTGACCGACACCGGCAGCTCGCGCTCGGGCCACCAGCGGCCGGCCGCGGTGAGCGCCAGCTCGATCACCCGGTCGGTCAGCGGCCGCAGCAGCCCCGCCTGCTCGGCGGCCGGCAGGACGTCGGCAGGCGTGAGCAGCCCCCGGGTGGGGTGCTGCCACCGGACCAGCGCCTCGACGCCCACGATGCGGCCGTCCCGCAGGTCCATCTGGGGCTGCAGGAAGACGCGCAGCTCGTCGCCGTCGAGGGCGGACCGCAGCTCCTCCATGGTGCGCAGCCGGCCGCTGGCGGCGGTGCCCGTGACGGGGTCGGGCACGTAGACGTGCACGCGTTCGCGGGCGCGCTTCGCGCTGTACATGGCGACGTCGGCGCAGTGCAGCAGTTCCTCCACGGTCGCCGCCGGTGCCGGCGTCGTCGCGACGCCGATGCTGACGCCGACGTGCAGCCGGACGTCGGCCACGGTGAACGGCGCGTGCAGCAGGTCGCTCAGCCGCCAGGCCAGCGCGCGGGCCTCGGCGGGCTCCGCGGCCGGCATCAGGACGGCGAACTCGTCGCCGCCGAGCCGGGCCAGGACGTCGCCGGACCGCAGCGAGCGGCGCAGCCGCGGGCCGATCTGGCGCAGCAGGTCGTCGCCGGCGGTGTGGCCGAGGCTGTCGTTGATCTCCTTGAACCCGTCCAGGTCGAGCAGCAGGAGCGCGGCGGGACGCTCCCGGCGGGCCGCGGCGACGACCCGCTGGGCCTGCTCCAGCAGCGACCGGCGGTTGGCGAGCCCGGTGAGCTCGTCGGTGCGGGACTCGAGCTTGACCTGGTTGTACCCGCGGACCTCGCGGAAGGTCACGGCGATGCGGACGACGCCGGCCAGCACGCAGCCGATGGCCAGCCAGCCGGCGAGGTCGGGCACCGGCTGCGACCAGCCCGGGTTCAGCACGACGAGGCTGGCCCCGAGGCAGGCGAGCGGCACGGCCAGCAGCCGCCAGCCGATGCGGGTGCCGTTGGTGTCGGCGGGGGCCGGGCGCTCGACGGCGCCCTCGGCGGCCGCGGCGGCCAGGACGACGCAGAGGAGCCAGCCGAGCTCGAGCGGGCCGCCGTCGACGTAGGTGCCGTGCACCTTGAGGGTGAACAGGGCGATGTCGGAGACGCAGATCAGCAGCAGCCCCGCGCCGAGCAGCACGAAGGTGCGATCGAGGCGTACGCCGAGGATGCCGCCGACGGCCATCACCACGGCGATGAGCAGGACCGTGGTGATCGGTGCCACCAGGTCGACGCCGGCCACCGGCGTCTCGCCGGGGTCGGTGCGGAGGTAGGGGCCGACCACGAACGCGAACCCGGCGGACAGGCTGCCGAGGGCGGCGACGACGCCGTCGAGCCACATGCTGGGGTGGAAGCGCGGCACCCGGGTGCGGATCAGCATGACGACGGGCACGTACAGGGCCAGGTAGGCCGCGAACGAGACCGCGAGCGAGAGCGTGGACGCCGGTTCGTTGCCCTCCAGGCCGGCGGAGAGCACGCGGAGCGCGTTGCCGACCGCGCCCAGGCCCAGCGCGACGGCGAGCGCGATCCAGGCGACTCGTTCCGTCCGCACCCGTCGCGCCGCCACCACGCACGCCGCCGCGGCGGCGAGGTAGGGCAGGTTGTAGAGGACGACGTCGTACGCCCGGTCCCATGCCGCGCCGGCGGGGCGCGGCCCGATGCCGGTGGCGAACAGCGCCACCAGGCCGGCTGTCAGGAACAGCGCGGGGCCGGGGCGCCGCCGCATGGCTGCACCCTGAGATCGCTGGTCCATGCCAGCGACATCGGCCCGGGGAGGCGTCCGGTGCAGTGCTGCGGGGCCCGGATCACCCGGGCGGGGGAGACGTGCCGGCCGTCCGGTCGCCCGGCCGGCGTCGGCGCGCACGGTCACGGACGCGCTCCCGGCTGCCGATGACCTCCGCATGGAACAGTCGCTCGGGCATGACGGGCTGCCGCCGCGGACGATCGGGCCGCGCACCGACGGGGTGTCGGTGACCGTGCCGGTGGGCGCCGCCGCCGTCCTCCGCGACCTCGGCGTCGCGGGCTACGGCCGGCACGCTGCGCCGGCGTCGGCGTACGGGCCCTCCGACATCCACCGCCTGCTCCCCGCGGCCCCGCCCGCTCGGCGTCCCGAGCGGAGCGGCGCCGAGGGCGCGCCCGTGGGAGTCCCCGTCCGCGCCCTGCGGGACGAGGCCGACGGCGGGTACGACGGCGGCTCATCCTCCGGCTCGTCGGACGAGGCGCCGACGCGGACCACCGGGTTCCTGGCGCGCCTGCGCTTGCTGCCCAGGGCGGCGTAGCGCCGAGGCGCTGCAGCGACGTGAGTCGCCCGACCGGGTGGTGATCGGCGGCTGCTCTGAGTGACTCCCGTCACGTCTGCGTGTCGCACAGGCGGATCATGGGCCGTCCGCGGTACCGCCGGCCGCCCTCGCAGGCGGTGCGCCCGGGGCGTCGTGCGACGACTCCGGTCGCGAGCCGGCCGGGTCCGCGCGCGACGGACCGGCAGGTGGTGCACAACTCGTTCGCCCGCGCCCATACGCGCGGCGCCGAGGCGCATTCCCCCCACTCCGGCCGTCACCCCTGGTCGGTGGCGTCGGCGGGCCCGTGTGGTGATCCGGTTCGGGCCGTTCTCGGCATCCGAGCCCTCCACCAGCGGTTTTCCGCCCGCGGCCCGGGGCTGTCGGGGGTGTGGCGACCGGCCGGGAGCTGCCGCCGCAGCGGTCCGGAAATGCAGGCGGAAAGAATGGCGGAGGGCGGTCTGCGAGGCCGCCGAGAATGCGCCGGAGGTCTGCGATGTCCGGAAACGCACAGTAACCCCCGAGGTGCCCAGGAGCAGGAGTCCGAGCCGATCGGCGGGCAAAGGTGCACGTCACGGGCTAGTGACCCAGAGTTGGCCGTCACTCTTCGTAACTGCTTGAGCGCGCAAAGATTGGAGTGGAAAAGGCTTCTCCGGCATCCCGTTCCGTCATACGTTCTCAGCGCCTGCTCATCGTTGCCGCGGTGAGGAGGAAAGGCATGGAGATGGAAACCCGTGAGGCCGGAGCGCACGCGCCGGAGGCGTCACGGTCTTCGGGGGGATCTGTTGGGAACTGCAGGAATCGAGGGCGCCGGCGTGCGCCCGGTGGACGTGGTCGGCCCTGCCACGGAGGCGGGCGGAACGCTCGCACCCGAGATCCCCCGGCAGTACCGCTTCGAGTCGAACGCCGCCGTGCTGGTGCCGTCCGCGCCGGTCCCGGGCACGGCGCCGGAGCCCGCCGAGCATGTCGAGCGGCAGCAGCCCCGGGTCACGGCGGTCATCCCGGCGCACAACGAGGAAGTCGGCATCGCGCAGACGATCGCGAGCCTCCGCCGGCAGACGCGGCCGCCCCAGCGCATCCTCGTCGCCGCCGACAACTGCACCGACGGCACGGTGGCGATCGCCCGTGCGCTCGGCGTCGACGTGCTGGAGACCCAGGGCAACACCGCCAAGAAGGCGGGCGCGCTGAACCAGGGGCTGGCGCGGGTCCTCGCGGCGCTCGAGCCGGACGACGTCGTCCTGTCCATGGACGCCGACAGCCGGCTCAGCCCGGACTTCATCGAGCGCGGGATGCGGTACTTCGAGGCATACCGGAAGCGCGGCGGCATCAGCGGTTCCTACGAGGCCGCCGACCACCCCTCCCGGGTCGGGCTGCTCCAGAAGATCGAGTACGCCCAGGGCCTGCGGACGGTGCACCGCCGTGCGGGCCGGATCCACGTGCTCTCCGGGGCGGCCACCATGTTCACCGCCGAGGCGCTGCGGGCCGTCGCTGCCGCCCGTGGCTCCGCAGTGCTGCCCGGCGTGCCGGGGCAGATCTACCACGAGGCGTCGCTCACCGAGGACTACGAGCTGACCGTCGCCCTGCAGCGGCTCGGGTACGACCCCAGGTGCGCGCCGGACTGCCAGGTGGTCACCGACATCATGCCGACCTGGTCGGACTGGCGGACCCAGCGACTGCGCTGGCAGCGGGGCACGCTCGAGACGCTCATGACGTACGGCTTCGTCGAGCACACGCGGAAGGCGTGGCTGGTCCAGGCGTGGACGTACTTCCGCAGCCTCGTGCCGCTGCTCATGATCGCGGCCTGGTCGTACGCGCTGGCCCTCGAAGAGCCGTCGCTGCACCTGATCTGGCTGCTGATCATCCCGGTCTTCGTCCTCGACCAGGTGCTGGCGTCCTGGAAGGCGGGCCGGCGGGGCCGCCTCTACGCGGCGGCGCTGCTCCCGATGGTCGTCTACGACATGGCCCAGTCGGTCGTGAACTGGCAGGCCCTGTCCCGCGCGCTGCACGGCGCCGAGCCCGAGTGGATCACCTGATGGACGCCGAGTTCCCCGCCCTGCTCGAGCAGATCAGCCACGACGGGTTCATGGGCGCCACCGCCGTCCTGACGGCGGTCACGGTCCTGATGCTGACCCTCGCGGTGCGACGGATCCTGCCGAAGAACGACCGGGACGACACCCTGCCGTCCCAGGAGCGGGGCGGGCGATGACCGTCACCACCGAGGCGCCGACGGGGGCCTACCGGGCACCGCACTGGCACGACGCGCTGCTGCAGAGCCTGCCCGACCGGCTGCTCCACCCGCGCAGCCGCCGGTGGATCGCCGGGCTGCCGATGACCCTGCTGGCCGTCGTGCTGGCGGGCCTGGCGCTCCGGTTGCGCAACGGCGCCTCGGCCGACGAGGCCCTCGCCGTCAACGCCGGCCGGGAGCAGATCGCCCAGTGGGTCACGCAGGCCTCGGCCGGGGTCCCCGACGTCTCGCTGCCCGGCGCGCCGTTCCTCTACCCCGTGCTGGCCGCCGCGCTCGACAGCGTCGGGGGGCTGTTCCTCGTCCGCGCCGTCGGGCTGGCCTGCGTGGTGGCCGCGATGGTGCTGCTGGCGGGGGCGGTCGCAGTGCGCTTCTCGCACCGGACCGGTGTCCTCGCGGCGGCCGCCTTCGCGCTGAGCGCCCCCGTGGTGTTCGTCGCGGGCCTCGGCACGGCGGACGCGGTCGCACTGGCCGGCCTCGCCGCCGCCCTCTGGGCGATCGCGGCGCGCCGAGGTACCGCGTCCGCGCTGGCAGCCGGCGCGCTGCTCGCGCTGGTGCCCGTCCTCGAGTACTCCACCGCACTGCTGGCCCCGGTCGTCCTCGCGGCGGGGGCCGCCATGACCAGCGGCGGCGCGGCCCGGCGGACCGGCATGCACCGCCGGACGGGCGCACCCCGCGGGACGGGTGCGCTCCGCCGCACGGCCGTCGTCGGCGGCACGGCGGTACTCCTGGCCGGCGCGCTGCACCTGCTGGGGGCAGGGCCGGCCGCCCGGGCCTGGACCGACCTCTTCGGGAACGCGCCGCTGAGCCCGCACCCGTGGTCGGGGCTGGTCGGCTGGCTCGTGCTCGACATCGGCATCCTGGTCGCGCTCGCCGGGGCCGGGGCGGTGGTGCTCCTCCGCACCGGCCGGCCGAACGCGCTGCTGGCCGTGGTGCTGCTCGCCGGGAGCGCCCTGTTCCCGGCCGCGCAGCTGTGGACGGGGTCGGCGGTGGCGTTCGACCGGAACCTGGCCTACTCCGCGCTGTTCCTGGCGCCCCTGGCCGGCCTCGCGCTGACCCGCATGTCGCGGGGGACGTGGCGGCTCGGGCCGGTGCTGCTGATCCTGCCGGTGCTGGTGCTGTTCGGTGTCTCCCGGTCGGGGGCCGTCTACGCGGCGTGGCCGGACGTCCGGTCGGTCGTCGCCGAGATCCTCGACGACCCGGCGCCGGGGTCGTACCTGGCCAGCGGCACCGCCGCGGAGGCGCTCGAGTACTACACGAACGACCAGCCCGCCGTGCATTGGGCGGACACCTACGGTCTCTACGCCCGCGGCGAGGATGCCGTCCGGGTGGCCGTGGAGGACCTGCACTTCGAGGCGATCGTCCTGCACTCGGCCAGCACCGGATCGCCGCCGGAGGACGCGATGGAGGGCGTCGTGCTGCAGGCGCTGCACGACAACTACACCGACTACGAGCTCGTCGCGACGATCCCGGCCTCGGGTGTCGCTGACGCCGACATGTGGCTGGTCTACCGGCAGGTGTCCGGATGAGGCGCGGGCCCTGGCAGCGGGTGCTGCCGGTGGCGCTGGCGGTCGTGCTCGGGCTGGGCTTCGCCGGCTACCGGGTGGCGTCCGACGTGGCGACGAACCAGGTGGCGTCGGTGGACGCCGCGTCGGCCGGGTCGCCGGACCTCCGCCCGCTCGACAGCGACTGCTCCGGCGGGTACGTCGTCCTCAGCTTCGACGACGGGCCCCGGCAGCACAGCGCGGAGCTGCTCGACCGGCTGGACGCCCTCGGCCTCAGCGCCGTCTTCTTCTGGAGCGGGCACAACATCGAGGGCCGCGGGGAGCTCGTCCGGCGCGCCGTCGCCGAGGGGCACGTCCTGGGCAACCACACCCAGTCGCACGTGGACCTCACGACCGGGGAGCTGCCCTCGGGCGACCGGGTGGTGCCCTGGGGAGCCGCGCAGATCCGCGAGGAGCTGATGCGGACCAACGAGCTGCTCGTGGCCAACGGCGCCCCGGTGCCGCAGTTCTACCGGCCGCCGTACGGGGCGGTGAACCGCCAGGTGGACGACGTCGCGCGGACGCTGGGACTGCAGCTGGTCATGTCCTTCGGCCACGACGCCAGTGACAACCTCGTCGACTCCCACGACACCGAGGGGATCTCCACCGCGGCGATCGCGGCCAACGTCGTCGGACCGATGCGCGACGGCTCGATCATCACCATGCACGACGGTCTGGGGCAGGCGACGCTCAACTCGATCGACGCCCTGCAGCCGATCGTCGACGCCATGAACGAGCGCGGGCTCTGCACCACCACCGAGGTGCGAGCCGATGCGACCGGGCGGGTGCTCGAGTTCCCGGAGCCGGCTCAGGTGCCGAGTTCGGCGCCGAACGCCTCGGCGAACGGGTAACCCCGAGCGCTCTCGATCGTCATGTCCCACACGTAGGCGCCCCGCACGCGGTGGCCGGCGTCGGCGAGCGCGCGGTAGGCGGCGAGGTACTCCTCGACGGGCATCTGCCCCGGAGCGCCGAGGGCGGACCCGGCGTAGGTGGTCCCGATCGCGAACCGGGACGGCGGGAGACCGCGGTCGACCAGGCGCCGTGCCGTGGCCACGATGTCGGCCCGGCGCTGGGCAGGGGTCTGCGCGAAGTCGTAGAACTGCGGCCCGTAGAGGTCGCAGACCCGCCCGCGCCACGTGCGGCCGTCCACCGTGGCCTCGCCCTCGGCCAGGGCGAAGTCCTCGTACAGGCGCAGGCCGGGCTCGGCGGAGACGGTGACGGCGAAGTCGGCCCCCCGGCCGGCCTTGAGCCGGGCGCTGGCGCTGACCAGGGAGGGCAGATCGGTGCCCGACCCACCCTGCTCGAGGTCCCAGTCGACGCCGTCGCATCCGTAGAAGTCGCAGATCTCCCCGACGCCGGCGACCACCTCGTCCACCTGCTCGTCGGTGCGCATCCGGATCCCGCCGTCGACCGCACCGCCGACGGACAGCAGGACCGCGGCGCCGCGGGCCTGGACCGCAGCGATGTCGGCGCGCAGCTGCTCGGGGGTGACGCCGCTGCCCTGGTCGGGGTCGAACTCCAGCCGTCCGGTGCCGGGCTGCGCGCTGGTGGCGAAGGCGAGGAAGAAGACGGTCACCCGGTCGCTGGCCGTGGTCAGCGGCGGGGAGCTGTCGGCCCGCCAGTACTCGGCGACGACGGCGCTGGGGAGGGGCTCCACCGGGGGGTCGGTCGAACGCACGGCGATGACGGCTCCTGTCGCGACGACCACCGACACGAGGCCGGCGAGGCCCACCATCGTGGCCCGGCGAACGCGAGAGGGCACCGGTTCCCTTCCAGCAGTCGGGCGCACCCGGGAGTGCCTGACGGGAGCGGTCCGGTCCCGCTGACGGCGATCCTAGGGTCGCGCGGTCGGTGCCGGTCGCGGCGCGCAGGTGGCCGCTCCTCGTGGGGGCGCCTCGGCGCGGGTCGGGCGGCTCGGCGGGTCCGAGCGCTTATCGTGGCCGGACCGCGCCGGGTGCGCGGAACGTGGGCCGGCGCGGCGACGCCGGCCACCTGATGGGGGTGACGGCGCATGGGCGGCGACGGACGGCGGGACCCGGCCGGCGACGGCCCCCGGTACTCCGGCGGCGAGCAGTCGCAGGGTGCACCGGAGACGGGTCCGCCCGCCCCGCCCCCGCCGCCGCTCGGTGCTCCGCCGCCCTGGCCGGCCGCGGCGCCGCCGGTCACGCCGGTGTACAGCGTCGGACCGCAGGCGTGGCTGGCGGAGGACGCGCCGGCTCCTGCCGTTCCGCCGCCACCGCCACCGCCACCGCCGCGGCAGGCCCCGCCGCCGCCCCCTGTCCCGCGCCCGACCCGTGAGCTGCCCGCGCAGGCGCCGCAGCCGTGGGCTCGGCCCGAGCCGAGCGTGCCGCTGGTGGGCCCGCGGCGGCGTGAGCGGCCGATCGGGCTGCTCGTCGCCACCGCCGTCGCGCTCGTCGTGGTGGTGGGCGGCGGCTTCTTCGTCGCCGGCCTGTTCTCGACGTCCACCGACGGCTCCGCCACCGGCGGCGACGCCGTGGCACAGAGCGGGGGAACCACGTCCGAGAGCGGTACCGACACGGCGGGCACGGCCTCCGCGCCGCTGCAGCCGGTGTCAGTGCAGGCGACCTGCCAGGCGCCGCCGAGCGTCGACGCGGCCGGCAACACGGTCACCTACGAGCCGGCCCTGACGCTGGACGCCGTCGGGGCCACGGCCTGGCGGTGCCCCGGCTCGGCCGTGGGCCAGCAGCTGGTCTACGACTTCGGCGCGCCCGTCACCCTGACCTCGGTGGCGCTCGTGCCCGGGTACGCGAAGGTGGACCCGGCCGACGGGACGGACCGGTTCCTGGAGAACCGCACCGTCACCGAGGTGGTGTGGCGGTTCGACGACGGGCAGCCGGTGCGCCAGACGATCGCCACGCCCACCGCGACGGCGGCGCAGCTGGAGATCCCCGGCGGCGTGACCACCCAGCGGGTGGTGCTGGAGATCGGCGGCACCGGAAACGACGCGGCGATCCGGAACTTCACCGCGATCAGCGACGTCCGGTTCTCGGGGTACTGACCGGCGCTCAGCTCGTCAGGAGCCAGCGGACGGCGCAGTCCCAGTACCGTCGGCCCATGACCTCGGCAGATCAGGCGGTCAGCCGGACCACGCCGCGGCCTCCCGGTGGTCCGCTGCGCTTCCGCGCCGACATCGCGGGCCTGCGCGCCGTGGCGGTGGGCCTGGTCGTCGCCGACCACGTCTTCGGCTGGCCCCACGGCGGCTTCATCGGCGTCGACGTCTTCTTCGTGATCTCCGGGTACCTGATCACCTCGCTGCTCCTCCGGGAGCTCGCGTCGACGGGCACCGTCTCCTTCCGCGACTTCTACGTCCGGCGCGCCAAGCGGATCCTGCCCGCGGCCATGGTGGTGCTGGCGGTGACCGTGGCCGTCGGGTACGTCCTCTTCTTCCTGCCGCGGGCGAACCAGACCGCGGTCGATGCGCTGGCCGCGGCCCTGTTCGTCGAGAACTGGCACCTGGTGGCCGTCGGGACCGACTACTTGCAGGCGCAGGGGCCGGTGTCGCCGGTGCAGCACTACTGGTCGCTGTCGATCGAGGAGCAGTTCTACGCGCTCTGGCCGCTGCTGCTGCTCGTCGGCTTCCAGCTGTTCGACCTCGGCCGCCGACCGCGGCGGCTGGTGTGGCTGCTCATCGCGGGGATCGCCGTCTCGCTGGCCTGGGCGGCCTACCGGACGGGCACGGCGCCGACGGCTGCCTACTTCGACACCCTGGCGCGGGCCTGCGCGCTGCTGGCCGGAGCGCTCGTCGCCGTCGTCGGGGGGTCGGCGGCCATCGCCGACCGGTTCCGGGTGGGGCTGAGCCTCGGCGGGCTCGTGGTCATCCTCGGCTCCGCCGTGGTGATCTCGCCGTCCTCGCCGTTCCCCTTCCCGTGGGTGCTGGCGCCGGTGCTCGGGGCGGCGATGGTGGTGCTGGCCGACCCGCCCCGGTCCGGGGCGACCGTCCTGCTGACCAATCCGGTGGCCGGGCGACTCGGCCAGTGGTCGTACTCGATCTACCTGTGGCACTTCCCGGTGGTGGTGTTCGGGGTGGGCGCCTTCGGGAGCTCCGTCGGAGTCCAGCTGGCCCTGCTGGCCCTCACCGTGGCCCTGTCGGCCGCCACGTACCGGTGGATCGAGCGACCCGTCCTGGACCTCCGCTCCCGCCCTCGCTACTCCTCGCCGTACGAGCGACGCCGCCGCGGGGGAGTCGGGCTGCCCGTCACCGTGGCCGGGGTGCTGCTCATGGTGGGCGCAGCCCAGTTCTGGGGGCCGGCGTGGTTGCGGGGGGCCGACACCGGCACCTCCAGTGCGGCCCCGGCGAGCTCTGCCGACGGGGAACGGCCGACCGCCGCCGAGCTCGCGGAGCAGGTGGAGGACGCGCTGTCCGCCGAGTCGTGGCCGGCCGACCTCACGCCCTCCCTCGACGGGCTGGGGCCCGAGCAGCAGCCGGTGGAGATGGGCACCTCTGCTCCGGGGTGCCGGAACATCGTGGCAGCCAGCGACGACCCCCTGGTCTGCCAGCACGGGCCGGAGGACGCGACCAAGACGGCCCTCCTGGTCGGCGATTCCGTCGCGATGAGCTGGGGCCCCACGGTCAACGCGACGTTCGAGGGCGACGACTGGCAGGTGCTCGCGCTCGGCTACGCCAGCTGCCCGTTCATCGACGTCGCCGTGGCCCCGCCGAGCGAGGGCCCCGACTTCCCTCAGGAGTGCGCGGCGGCGCGCCAGAGCACGCTGGAGTTCATCGAGGAGACCGCACCCGACGTGCTGGTCGTGTCGGCAGGGCAGGGGTACTTCGGCAACTTCGTCAGCGGCGTCGGCAGGGACGGCGACGTCGAGGCCGCCATCGACGAGTGGCGGCGCGGCCTGGAGTCCACCGTCGAGGCGGTGACGCCGTACGTCGGTTCGGTGGTCGTCCTGGGCAATCCGCCGCTGGGCGCCGACCCCCGCGAGTGCGGCGGCCGGCTGGGTGGTCCGGAGGACTGCGTCGCGCCGGTCAGCCGCGGCTTCCTCCACAAGACCGAGGCCGAGCAGGCCGCCGTCGAATCGCTGCAGGCGGCCGGTGCGGACGTGACCTACGTGGACACCCGGGAGCTGTTCTGCGCGGACGACCGCTGCCCCGCTTTCGCGGGCTCGGTCCTGCTGCGCACCGACCAGACCCACCTGACTGCGGCCGCCGCGGACATGGTCGCGGGCGCTGTGCGGGAGATGATCCCGGCCCGGGTCCGGTCGTGACCGCGATGGCTCAGGCGTTCGCCGGTCACTGACGGGCGGGGGTCATTCCGTCACGAACGCGACGACGGCCTCGGCGAGGGCGTCGGCCACGACCCCGCGGCCGGCGGGGTCGGTGAGCAGCGCGGCGTCGCCGGGGTTGCCGAGGTTCCCGGCCTCGAGCATCACCGCTGGGACGTCGGAGTGGTTGAGCGTGCCGAGGTCGGTGCGCTCGTCGATGCCGTCGCGCCCGAGGTAGGTGGCGGGTGTCAGCCCGGCGTCGACCAGCTCGTCCCGCACCGCGAGCGCCGCGCGGGCGCTGTCGGCCTGGATGTCGTCGGTCCACCCGGGGAGCAGCCCGGGCTGGATCACGTGGAAGCCGTGCGCAGCGGGTGCCGCGCCGTCGGCGTGCAGGGAGAAGAGGAGGTCGGCGGGTAGGTCGTTGCCGGCCCGGCCGCGCTCGTCGATGCAGGGCCCCCAGCCGGCGTCCTGCTCGCGGGTGAGCGCCACGGTGGCGCCCAGGGCCTCGAGCCGCTCCCGGAGCGCGAGGGCCAGCTCCCAGTTGATCGTCGCCTCAAGAGTCCCGTCCGCGGTGGCGGTGCCGGTGGTGTTGCAGGCCTTCTCGAAGCCGCCGGCATCGACGGGACGGTTGATCTCCGCGGGGTACTGGGCGTTGTCCCGGTTGTGCCCGGGATCGAGGACGACGGTGCGCCCGGCGAGGGGGAGGGGAGCGGGGGACGGGTTCGTCCCGCTCGCGGACACCGGTGCCGACGTGCCGATCGCCCGCCCGGACGCCGGCGCGCCGGCCCCGTCCGTCAGGGCCAGGACGACGAGGCCCGCACAGGCCAGGCCGAGGGCGAGCACGAGCGCCAGTAGGAGCAGCGCGCGCCGGCGGCCCGCGGCCGGTCCGCCCCTGCGGGGCATCACAAGGCCGGCCCCGGCGCAGAATCGCGGGAGAGCGTGGGCGTCACGGCTCCTCCAGACGGGACGGCGGAAAGATCAGAGAACCGGGCCGACAGTGGGACCAAGTCCTCACTGGTGGCTTCCCACAGCACCCACTAGAGCGACGCCACTACAACCCAACAGACCTGAAAGCCCTCGGTCGACGCCTGCCGCAGCTCCTAGACCGGCGCCTAGTAAGAGCCCGAGGCAAGGGATCGCTGAACCAGTTCGCGTAGCAATTGCAATCGTTCGCGTCCAGCCGCCAACGCGGCGGCAGACGCAGGCGCCTGGTCCAGCGCAGCAGTGATGACCTCCCCAATTGGTGACCTTCCATCGGCTGCATGGAGGTCTGGATGAATGCTGCCTAACGTCGGGATTATTTTGGTATCAAAGGCATCAATCAGCGGGATGGGTTGAGCCCCCTGAGTCCAGCCCAATAGAAGACCGTGGAGACGATTGCTGACGACAGCGACCGACCCCCGATAAGCCGCCAGAACGCGTTCGAGCTGATCTGCGTGAGAACCCTCCCAGCCAACCACCACGCTACCCGGAATCGTGCGCGACAGGCTCATGTGGCGTTCCTCATCTCTGCGCACTTGAGTAACGAACACGATGGTCATCGTGTTGTCCCGAGCCCAGTCGATCAGTTCCGTTAGCAAGCCCGGCGGAAGGTCTCGGTCAGACCTCAACGATAAAGCGAGCACCTTCCGGTCCGAAACGCTAGGGGCCCATGCACGCGATTCTTCTGGCAGGATCCCAAGATCGGGGAAGACTGGGGCACCAGAAACTCCGACAGTCTCCGCCGACAAGCTGTCTCGCAGAGAAACCAGTCTTGCCCTGCGCACCGTCAGTCGTGCTATCGCTCCGGCAAACCTACCGCTTCCACGATATGCCCGACCAACGATTAGAACCCCGCGCGCCAGACTGGAGCAGACCACGGCCAGTGCGGCATTCGCGACACCTCGGGCGATTCCTCTCAAAGTATCGTCAAGACCTTGAGGGCCAGGGGCGTAGACAAGCATGGCCTGCCCCCGTACCACGTGACGAAGAAGACTCCCCAACCATGACACGGTACGTCGATGTAGGACTACTCCAGGCGGCAACTCAAATGCGTCTACGTAGCTCGCCGGCATTTCCGCGACCAGAAGGTGCACGTTGGCTGAGCTGTCGATGAGCCAGCGAACCAAGTTTCGACGAATGACTATATCGCCAAGGTTGTCCGCCTGTGCAGATATCGACATGTAGACCGCTGTGCCACGAGATGCACGCTTCATGAGGACGACTCACAGTCATATTTTGCGTGTAGCAGACCTATCTTCATCCTGAGATATCCCACCAAGAGGCATGCTTGGGCAAAGTATGCGATGGATCCCCCGATAGCCGCACCAAGTGCTCCATGCAGCAATGCTCCCACGGCCACGGACGTGAGAAATAGTCCGGTAGTGAGCGACGATACAGTGGCGACGGCTCGCTGTGCGCCGAGCCCCTGCAGGAAGGCGTTGAGTAGCGAGGCGGCGCTCGCCGCCACGAGGCCGATCAGCGTCGCCTGTAGTGGCATGACTGCCGCAGTGTATTCGGGGCCTAGCACCTGCGGCAGCACCAGTGGTGCGACGGCAGCACAGCCACAGTAGATAGCCGAAGTACCGAGCCACAAGATAGTAGAGAATCGAACGAGACGTTTAACCTGTAACCCACCTCGCGCCTTCGCGACGGCCGGAAGCAGCGCCGTGGCTAAGGAAGTGGCTACCATCCGTAGGGGCCCCGTCAGTCGCGCAGGGATGGCATAAAGTCCAGCTTCCACAGCTCCGACTAGTGCGGCCGTGAGGGCAACGTCGACGTTCCTCGCCTGCGTTGCCGCAGAGTTGACCCAGAAGCTTCTCCCGGCCCTGACCAGCCTGACCCAAGACAGGCCGTGACCGGACGGCAAGCTACGTCGAACGCTGCGACCGACAATGACGGCGGCAACGAGAGAGACGGAGCCCGACGCGGATGCGAAGGCTAGAACTGCGTCGAGGCCAATCCACGACAAAGCAACGAATGTGACAAGAGTGGCCCCCCGACGAATCACAGTGGAGACGGCACTGCGTGATGCGTAACCGTCGGCCACCCATAGCGCGGAGGATGCGTCGGCACTACGGTCTGCGCCTATCCACAGACTTAACGGCAACATCGCTAGGAACACCTCGTCGCCAAGGAGGCCCAGTAGTAGGAGGCTCACCAGTGTCGAGGCCGACAGTGCCGAGGACACCCTCGTGTGAAGTGCCATGCACGCTGCCGGGAGACCGCTCGACGAATCAGCCGCGCGTTCTCTGACGGCCAGTGTGCTCACGCCCAAGTCGACGGCCATCTGGATGAAGGCCGCCAACCCCAGGAATCCCGCGACAAGCGCAAACTCGGGGACACTGCAGGCACGAGCAAGCAGAATCAGGGTAAACGCTTGCAAGCCGGCCGAAAAGAAGCGGCTAACCGTGAGCCAAAGGAACTGGCGCCCCAACCTCACTGTCCGTCCAGGGAGGACGCTGGGCTCTGTCCCCCCAACGGATGTCGCCGACCCCGGATAACTCGGGGTATCAGGTCGGCTCATAGTGGGCCCTAGCCGCCCAGCGCCGTAAAAGGTCCCAAGCGATTAAGCTCGAAGCGTCAACGGCCACGATCTAGTCTCCGGAGGTGCTCCTCGCGCTGAGATTCCTCCGGGAACCTCCATCCGATGGTGCGGGCGGGGACTCCGCCGACTATCCCGAATGGCGGTACATCGTGTGTCACTACTGACCCTGCCCCAACGATCGCCCCATCTCCGATGGATACGCCACTTAGCACGACGGAGGCCCCGCCTATCCAAACGTCTCGGCCAATCCGGATTCCATCACGTCCGGTGGCGGGTCGATCGCCTACCCAGGTGGCTTTCAGCATCGGAACGCCCACCATGTCAATGGCGTGATCTTGACGGCCAACGATTTGGACTCCCATCCCGATCATCGCATAGTCGCCGATAGCGCCATCAACCTGGATGATTGTGTTGGGACCAATGCTCACGTCGTTGCCAATCACAAGCCCATGCGGGGAACTGATAACAACCCGGCGGCCAGCTCGAAACCGCTCGCCTACAGTGACGTTCTCGTTTAGCGCAAGGTGATTCAGGAGTCGGCGCATTGCCCACCTGATGATGCGTGGAAGCCCCGACCTCGACTTTGTCTCAGTCATGCCTTGGTCATTCCCCAACCGTCCATGCCCAGCTCCTGTGGGCGTCCTTCGAGCGCGGCGATGAGGCCTTCGGCCATAGTCTCAGCGGTATAGTGTCGGGCCACGGCGCTGGACAATCGTTTAGCATCCTCCGGGGTCCAAAGTTCTGTCACTGACCCTTGCAGGGCCATAGCGAGCCCTGCTCGGCCACGTTCGAATACGCGGACTCCGCCGAAACGTTGCAACTCCACCTCAGGAGAGTGGCGTGTCTCGGATGGGATCAAAATCGGCACCCCGAATCCCAAGCTCTGCGTCAATGTGAGGCCCACGTATCCGGGGCTGACACTCCACAAAGTGCGGGCGTAGACGGCGCGTAAGGCGTCGGCCCCTTCAACTCTGCCAAGAAAGTCCACATGGGGCTCAACGCCACGGGTCCGCGCGAGGTCCCTGAGGTCAACCTCCTGCGATCCGAAACCAACGATCGTTAGTCGGTAGCCATCACGCCAGACCTGTGAGTCGGCGAACGCGTCAATCAACAGGCCGACGTTCTTGTCGGGTTCGAGTCTGCCCACATACAAGAACGCATTGGCATCCCCTTCGCCAGTTGCGGGACGTATGTCGCGAGCCAGATAGAGGGAGTTGGGTGCCACCCATACGGGGCCTGCAGGCAACTCCCTCCGCGCCGGCTTGACGCTATCGTAGCCGTAGAGGATCGTTCCCGAAGCTAGTCTGCGCATCGTCCGGCGCAGTACGGCTGATCGCGATCGAGGTCCTGCCTGCGGGTGCAGATGCCCCCATACGAGCACTCTACGGCGGAGCAATCGCATCGCAGCCAATAGGACCCAAGCTGTGATACTCCGGGGATTTAGATCCACGACTAGTGCCCTCGTTTGAAGGGCCTCGCGCCAGTGCCCCGTTTGCAATAAGATGCGCGACCCCAAGAGGCGATAGGTGCCGGTGGGACGGTATTCTTCCGAAGGGACGCCTGTTCGAACGCTAGTGTCCAGATGGGCTTCGCTCGTATAGAGCGATAGTTGCCTGCCGAGACGCTTGCGCAGAATGCTTATACATGCACGTCTGTAAGACGGGATAACGGCGAGGTACAGCGCATAGCCCGGCTTGTCTCCATCCGCCTCTCGCGACCTGTTAGTCCACGTCATTCTCGCTCCTTCAGTTCTTTAGCGCCGTCGACGAGAGTGTTAGCAGTGGACCGTTCATGTACCACGAGGAGAGCCACGGCGAGTGCCGTTGAAAGTATCACCCAGTACAGGGGCTGTTGAAACATGGCTGACGTGAGCGCGAATACCGCCAGTATTGTTGCGATTGACGCGGGTGTGGCGGCCTCGGTGGGGCGCTTCTTGGAGGCTGCTGCTAGCAAGCCAAGAAGGACGGTATATAGCAACAGTATTGCGACAAACGCCAGTATGCCACCTTGATACCAGGCTCGGACTGGCAGATTGTGAGTAAGGACCACGCCATTAAAGGTGCCTCCGCTGGCGTCGTCCAAGCCTACCCCGAAGAGCGGATCACCTACGATTCCATGCCAGGCGTACGTTATGGTTCGAAACCGGTCTGCGACGGTGCTGACCTCGTCGGTCTGGCCAGTAACCTGGGCCAGTCGGGCGACGGGAGATTCGAACGCCCCGCTAGCCGTCGATACTGCAATGCTAAAAATGAGGGCTAGAAGTAGTGCCGCTGCACCCGTCAGGTAGGTCATGGCGGTCGTTCGCCGGAGGTGGGCGTAGACGAGTAATGCGAGCGCCAAGGACAGCATGGCGGATGTGCTCCCGGTCACCACCAGGCCAGCCGTGTTGACGATGAGGACAACGGAAATCACTGCACTACCGGGGCGGCTTCTGCTTCGCAGGCCGTCGAGCGCAAGGATAATGGCAACGGACGCCATAACGCCCATAGTGTTGGGGTGGCCCGCAAGTCCGGGCGATCGACCGTACAGACTGGAGTCGCCAAGGACTTCAAAGCCGCTAGCCTGCAGTGCGCCGGCTATAGAGGACAGAGTCTGGCTAGCGGTGAACCAGGACGCCATGGCGATAATATCGCGGCGTCGATGAGTGTAGACCCAGGCCGCGGCTAGGGGGGCAATGCCAATCATGGTGACCATCTGGATGGCCACTAGTGCGGAGCCTATTGGGGACTGGGCCTCGGGCGAGCTCCCGACGGCCGCGCACGCTAAGAGTGCGGCCGCAACCAAGAAGCGTTCTCCTCTGGGTGGCACAACTGTCCGACCTATCAAGGCCATGGCCAGTATCAACGCAATCACTACACTTGACCAGTAGCTTGAGTACTCGCCTAAGGCTCCTCGCACGAAGGGTACGGTCGCGGAGATGCCGATGAGTGAGACTCGTGATGCACTGAAGCGATTGCCCCGGATTGACGCCTCAGTCGCGTGCCGAGGCTGTATCGCCACTACCCCGACTCTTCTCTCGGACCTTCACGGAGATTTGCCAGTAGTACATGGAGAGGGCAAGGGCGTAGTCGAGGCCAGCGCGACCGTCCAGGATCCCGAGCCGAACTATGTACGAGTACAGAAAGAAGGCCAGAGGCTTAGCGGGGATCCTGTCGAAGCGCGCCCCTCGGTCGGATCGCAGTGCGGCGACTCTTTGGCGTAGAGCGCGGTTGTGGCGGAGATGGGCCTCCCAGTCAGAGTAGCGGTTATGTCGCTCAAACCATGTGGATACGGGGTCCCGGTCGTCGTGAATTATCGCCGCGCGCATACGTCCCGGCTTCGAGCGACCGTGAGGTTGGTAGTGCCCCTCAACCTCCCGGATGCCAGGGGCGTCGAGGTCGCCAACTTCAGGGAACCGGACAGTCCGCTTGTTTAGAAGGCTTCGCTTCGCCACCTGGTGTCCGTGGCGCAATATCCGCCCCGCAAACCGATAAGACAACTGAATGTCGTAGGCGTCTGGACCGGTTGCTAGAGTACCGGCGAGATCGAGGTCGTAGATCTCACGAACCAAGTCCTCCGACGGATACTCGTCTGCGTCCAACAGGAGTACCCAGTCATACTTGGCGCCGGCGTTCTCCAGTGACCACTGCTTCTTCTTGGGGTATTTGCCGTCCCACTGGAAGGATACGACTGTCGCGCCCTCTGCCCTGGCGATTCTGCACGTATCGTCCGTGCTGTGGGAGTCCACGACGATAACGTCCTCGAAATCCCTTACTTGACGGAGGGTTGTGCCGATGTTGGCTTCCTCGTTCTTGGTGAGGATTATGACACTGACGGGAATCGACTTGGGGACTGGTGCGCCTCGGTTAGCAGCCTTATCGGGGCTAGTCGACGTCATCGCGACTACTTGTCAATCCGCACACGGCGACCGGACCGTTCGTCGTCCAGCAGTGCGATGTCCGCGTCGACCATTATTCGAACGAGTTCTGGCGTGCGAACCTTCGGTTCCCAGCCAAGCTCATTTTTGGCCTTCGAATAGTCGCCAATAAGGGCATCCACTTCGGTGGGCCTCTCGTAGCGAGCGTCGTAGTCGACGTACTTCTCCCACTCCAGGCCAGCGTGCTCGAACGCCATGCGGACAAAGTCCTTCACGGAGTACGCCGTGTTCGTCGCGAGGACGTAGTCGTCTGGCTTCGGGGCCTGGAGCATTCGCCACATGCCTTCGACGTACTCCGGGGCGTAGCCCCAGTCCCTCACGGCATCGAGGTTGCCCATGTAGAGCTTGTCCTGAAGGCCCGCCTGGATGCGGGCGACGGCGCGGGTGACCTTGCGGGTGACGAACGTGGCGCCACGTCGAGGCGACTCGTGGTTGAACAGAATGCCGTTGACCGCGAAGAGGTCGTATGCCTCGCGGTAGTTGCGAGTGACCCAGTAGGCGTAGACCTTGGCCGCCCCGTAGGGGCTACGCGGGTAGAAGGGCGTTTCTTCGTTCTGCGGGGGAGGGGTCGCCCCGAACATCTCAGAGGATGACGCCTGGTAGATCTTCGTCCGCACCCGTGCCGCACGGACTGCCTCTAGCAGTCGCATCGCGGCCACTCCTGTGACGTCACCGGTGAACACCGGCTGATCGAACGAGACGCGCACGTGCGACTGTGCGCCGAGGTTGTACACCTCGTCCGGGTTGACGTCCCGAAGGATGTTGATCAGCGTGACCCCATCGTTCAGATCGCCGAAATGCAGGAACAGGCGCTGGTTGACGACATGGGGGTCCTGGTAGATGTCGTCCAGTCGCTCGGTGTTGAAGGACGACGATCGGCGGACGATGCCATGGACGTCGTAGCCCTTGCTCAGCAGGAGTTCGGCCAGGTATGAGCCGTCTTGTCCGGTGATTCCTGTGATCAATGCCGACTTAGCCACGTTTCCCCCGTGTGGTCGTCACCCGGACCTTCCGAGTGGGTCGGCGGATAGCCTAGGTGTTCGTCTGACACGGGGAGAACCGACTGTGACCGTAACCTCGCTCGATCGGAGTGCCCGCACCTACGTGGCCGGGCACCGGGGCCTCGTGGGTGGCGCTGTGCTGCGCTACCTGCAGAGGCTGGGCTTCTCCAACCTGGTCACCCGGTCGTCGTCCGAGTTGGACCTGCGTGATCCGGTCGCCGTCGAAGCCTTCTTCGCCGAACAGCGGCCGGCCACGGTCGTCGTGGCGGCGGCCAAGGTCGGCGGGATCCTGGCCAACAGCACCTACCCCGCTGACTTCCTGTCCGACAACCTGCGCATCCAGGTCAACGTTCTCGATGCCGCAGCCCGGCATGGCGCCACCAAGCTGCTGTTCCTCGGGTCGAGCTGCATCTACCCGAAGTTCGCGCCGCAGCCGATCCGCGAGGACTCGCTGCTGACCGGTCCCCTCGAGCCGACCAACGATGCCTACGCGATCGCCAAGATCGCCGGCGTCCTGCACGTGCAGGCGCTTCGCCGGCAGTACGGCGTGCACTACATCTCCGCGATGCCGACCAACCTCTACGGCCCAGGGGACAATTTCCACCCGACGGGTTCGCACGTCCTGCCGGCCCTGATCCGGCGCTTCGACGAGGCGGCGCGCTCGGGAGCCCCCTCGGTCACGGTCTGGGGAACGGGCACTCCCCGCCGGGAGTTTCTCCACGTGGACGACCTGGCTCGTGCGTGCGTACATCTGCTCGAGCACTACGACGAGCCGGATCCGGTCAACATCGGCGTCGGCGAGGATCTCTCCATCCGCGAGATCGCCGAGCTCGTGGCCGAGGTGGTGGGTTTTGAGGGCGAGCTCGAGTTCGACTCCAGCAAGCCGGATGGCACGCCGCGCAAGCTGCTCGACGTCAGCAGGATCAGGTCGTTCGGGTGGGAACCGCAGATCACGCTGCGGGATGGTCTGACGCAGACGTACCGCTGGTACTGCGAGCAACTGGAGACAGGGCGGCTTCAGCGGACCTGAACGGGTTGGCGCCGAGGCCCTCGATCCAGGCTTCGATGAGGGCCAGCGAACGTGCACCGGTCAGGTGCTCGCCGGCGTAGTACTGCCCGTTGGACCCGTGAGCCTCTGCGGCGGCAGGGGCGGACGCCAGCGACTCGATCGCCGCCAGGATGCCGCCTGCGTCGCCGGCGCGGACGGTCAACCCCGCATCGGAGAGAGCCATCAGTGCTGCCGCGCCGCTCGCCGGGTCGGTCGCCGCAACCACCGGCCGGCCGGCCGTGAAGTACGTCGTCAGCTTGCTCGGCACCGACATCTCCACGACGCCGGGCCGCTCGTGGAGCAGGAGGCAGTCGGCCGCTTCGAGCGCCGCCTCAAACCGCCCCTTGGGCAATGGGTCCAGGAACGAGGCATGGGACAGATCCCCGGCGTATTGGCGGAGGGCCTCACGGCGTGCGCCGTCCCCGAGAAGCACCACGCGGACAGCGCTGCCCCGTTCCTCGGCGAGCCGCCCGACGTCAATCAAGCCTTCGAGGCCCTGCTTGGCACCCATGTTGCCCGCGTGCAGGGCGATGAACTCGTTCTCTCCCCATCCGAGGGCTCGGCGTGTGGCAGCGCGATCCGCACCTGGCATTGTCACGTGCGACCAGTTCGGGATGACATCGATCTGGTGCTTGGGCAGGCCGGCCGCGACGAGCCGCCTGCGAAAGACGTCGTGGATCACGGCGACCCCGCTCACCCGGCGCAGCAGGAAGAGCTCTAGCCATGCCGTGGCCCGCGCGACGGTCCCGCCGCCCAGCCCAGTCTCCGACAGCGCGGCGCCGTAGAGATCCTGGACCACGGCGCCGACCCGGTGGCGCAGCACTGGACGGAGCAGCACCGCGGGGAGCAACGCCAACAGCGCCGGGCTGACGACGATGACCACGTTCGGCCGTGCCCGGAGGAGCTGCACTGCAGCCCGCATGGCGAAGACAGCCTCCATCCACACGCGGGACAGGCCATGCGGATTCTTCGGCACCGGGTGGGAGACGCGTACCAGCCGGACGCCGGCGTCGTCTTCCGGTGGGCGCGCCTCCTCGAAACCCGGATGGAGTTCCCACTCCGGATAGTGCGGATGGCCGGTGATCGCCGTCACCTCGTGGCCGCAGGCGGCAAGGTGGCGCGCCATTCCGGTCGTGTAGGGCGCGATACCGGTCGTCTCCGGCGCATAGTTCAGGCCGAGTACGACGATGCGCGCACGCCGATCAGGGCCTTCAGTGGACGCGTGCACAGAATCCCCCGCAGGTCGGTGCATGTGTGTTAACTCGACTAACCGTATCCTCGCCCTCGTGGAGCGACCGACGGTGATCGATCTCGCGGCTGCCCCCGGTTCGGGTGAGAAGTGGGACGCCCCCGCCTGGAAAGTCTATGCCTGGGGCGTCGTCGAGCTCCTGCTCGTCACCAATCCGTGGCAGATCAGTTCCCGACTGCGGCGTGCGGCATTGGTAGCCTTCGGCGCCACGATCGGTGAGGGCGTGCTGCTGCGGCCCCGGCTGCGGGTCCGCTTCCCCTGGAAGCTTTCGATCGGGGATCGGAGCTGGATCGGAGAGGACGTCTGGTTGCACAACCAGGACCAGCTCACCATCGGTTCCGACGCCGTGGTCTCGCAGGGAACCTTCATCACGACCGGGTCGCACGCCCATCGGCGCGACATGGCTCTGTTGACCCGCCCGGTGACCGTCGAGGACGGCGCCTGGGTCACCGCCCGGTGCGTGGTGCTCGGGGGGAGTCGAATCGGAGTGTCGGCGTTGGTGACACCCGGGACCGTGGTGAGCGGCGAGGTTCCGGATGGCATGGTCTTCGGCCAGCCCGCCGGCGAGGTCATAGGGCCGCGGTTCACCTGACTCGCAAGGGGCAGGGTGTCGCTGGGCGGTCTTCCTGGCCCTTGCTCGTGACCTATCGTCCTGGATTCCAGGGGTGAGTCGGCCGATGCCTCGCGCCGGCCTCTGATGAAACGGGGACGAAGTGGAGCTGAGGGACGTCCTGGCCGCGCTGCGCGCTACATGGTGGCTGCCGCTCATCGGTCTGGTGGCCGGAGGTGTGATTGCATTCGGCGTCAGCCTGCTGCAGACACCGCTCTACACGTCGCAGACCCAGCTCTTCGTATCCACGCGAGACGCGACCTCGACCTCCGACGTCTTTCAGGGCAGTCAGTTCTCCCAGGAGCGGGTCTCCTCCTATGCCCGGCTGATCGCGGGGGAGGAGGTCGCCGCGCGGGTCATCGATCGGCTCGACCTCGCTGTCTCACCGTCGACGCTCTCCGACCGGATCACGGCCACGGCGGTGGCCGACACCGTGCTCATCGACGTCGAGGTCACCGACGACTCCCCTGACCTTGCGGCAGCGATCGCTACCACGGTGGGTGAGACGTTCATCGACTTCGTGGACGAGCTCGAGACCCCGGATGGCGAGCAGTTCTCCCTGGTAGAGGTCACGGTCACCGACCGTCCTGAAGTGCCGGATGCGCCGAGCTCGCCGAACACCAGCCGGAACACCGCGCTCGGCCTGCTCGTCGGCCTGCTCATCGGCGCCGGTTTGGCCATCCTGCGCGCCCGGCTCGACCGGTCCGTCAAGGACCCTGAGGAGACCGCCGAGCTGGCCGGCGCTCCGGTCATCGGCAGCGTGCTCCGTGACGCCGCGCTGGACAAGGTGCACACCATCGACCGTGTCGGCGACGGGCGGACGGTCGAGGACTACCGCCAGCTGCGCACGAACCTGCAGTTCCTTAACGTGGATCAGCCGCCCAAGGTGATCATGGTGTCCAGTGCTGTGCCGTCCGAGGGCAAGACCACCCTCGTGATCAACCTCGCGCTCGCCCTGTCGGACGCCGGACAGCGGGTCACCGTCGTCGAGGCCGACCTCCGCAGGCCGAAGGTCACCCGCTACCTCGGGCTGGTGGGCGGCGTTGGGCTCACCAACATCCTGGCCGGCAGCGCCGACGTCGAGGACGTCGCCCAACGCCACCGCGAGAACCTGTCGGTCATCGCCGCCGGTCCCACGCCACCCAACCCGGGCGAGCTCCTCGGTTCCAAGCAGATGTCCGCACTCCTCGACAAGTTGCGCGCGGACAATGACTTCGTCCTGGTCGACGCGCCGCCGCTGCTGCCCGTGGCCGATTCGACCGGGTTGGCGGTCCACATGGACGGCGTCGTGCTCTCGGTGCGCTACGGCAGCACCCGGAAGGACCAGGTGCAGCAGGCGGCCGCGACCCTCGAGCGGGTCGGTGCCACCCTGCTCGGCCTGGTCCTCAACATCGTGCCGCCCAAGGCCGAGCTCGCCTCCGCCTACGCCTACGGCTACGGCTACGGCTACGACGCCGACCGTGCTCCCGGAAAGCACCGACACGCGCCGCCGCCGGACGGGCAGTAGCGCGGGTCACAGCGTTCCCGCGAACGAATCCGGTTACGGCTCTGTTCAGGTCCACTTCGAGTCGGTAGTTTCACGGCGGCGGTTGAACCTTGGAGTTCCCGGGCGTCCGGTCGGGCGACGCCTCGGCTGCCGGCATCGGCTTCGCGGGGGTAGTGGCGCAGTGGCAT
Source organism: Blastococcus sp. SYSU DS0619 (assembly GCF_054051035.1). Lineage (NCBI taxonomy): Bacteria > Bacillati > Actinomycetota > Actinomycetes > Geodermatophilales > Geodermatophilaceae > Blastococcus > Blastococcus sp. SYSU DS0619. Next base: position 32,113 of record NZ_JBJHAM010000010.1, read on the forward strand.
CGCGGGTGAGTGACGGACCGGTCCGCTACTCAGTGGCATCAGCAAGTAACTCTGTGCGTCCGGCGCTGCAGCTACGCGGGGACGGAACGGCGGCCCGCCAGGCGTGGCGCGGGGCATACGTGCAGCGCATCGGGCTGGGGGATGCGCTGTGCGCTGCCGTCGCCGCCGTCGTCGGCTATCTCGTGCACTTCGGTGTCGGCGAGGCGACCAGCGGGCCAACGCCCTTCCTGCTGGCCGTGGTGCTGCCTGTCGCGTGGGTCTTCGCCATGCTGGTCGCCCGCAGCTACGAGCAGCGCTTCCTCTGGATTGGGGCGGAAGAGTTCCGTCGTGTCTTCTTCGCCGCCGCACTCCTGCTCGCCGCCGTCGGCACCGTTTCTTGGGGCTTCCAGCTCGACGTAGCCCGTGGCTTCGTCGTCCTCGCGCTGCCGCTGGCCACGGTCCTCACGCTGCTGCACCGCTACGCCCAGCGGCAGTGGTTGCACCGCCAGCGCCGCGACGGTCGATTCCAGTCGACCGTGGTCCTCGTCGGGCACCGCAGTGGCGTAGCGGGGCTGCGCCAGCAGATCCAGCGAGAGGCGTACCACGGCTATCGGGTCATCGGGTGTTGCCTCCCGGATGCATCGGCTACGCAGTTCGACGGGCTGCCTGTCCTGGGTGGCCTTGACGAGGTCGTCGATGTCGTCCGCCGGCACGAGGTCGACACGGTGGCCGTGTTGCCTTCGCCGGAGCTGGACGGGCCGGCGCTGCGCCGCCTCGGCTGGGCGCTCGAGGACACCGCAGCCGAACTGCTGCTCGCGCCGGCCGTCACCGAGATCGTCGGGCCCCGTGTGCGAATCCGGCCGGTGTGCGGGCTGCCGCTGCTGCACATGGAACGACCCGAGCTGCGGGGCGTCCGCCGGTTCACCAAGGACGTTTTCGATCGTTCGGCGGCGGCCTTCGGGCTGATCCTGATCGCACCGCTGCTCGCGGCGCTGGCACTCGCCGTCAAGCTCACCAGCCCCGGTCCGGTCTTCTTCCGCCAGGAGCGCGTGGGGCGGAACGGTAGCCCCTTCTTCATGCTGAAGTTCCGCAGCATGGTCGTCGGTGCCGACGGGATGGTCGCGCAGTTGGTGGCTGAGAGCGACGGCAATGGAGTCCTCTTCAAGAAGAAGGATGACCCGCGCGTCACTCGCATCGGCAAGGTGCTGCGCCGTTACTCGCTGGACGAACTCCCCCAGTTGTTCAACGTGCTGCGGGGCGAAATGTCACTGGTCGGCCCGCGGCCGCCGCTGCAGACCGAGGTCGAGCAGTACGGGTACGACATGCACCGGCGTTTCCTGGTGAAGCCCGGGCTCACCGGTCTGTGGCAGGTGAGCGGCCGGTCCGCCCTGTCCTGGGATGACTCGGTGCGGATGGATGTCCGGTACGTGGAAAACTGGTCGCTCTCCCTGGACCTGATGATCCTCTGGAAGACCGTGGGCGCTGTCCTCCGTGGCTCGGGAGCGTACTGACCGCCGGCACCGAGGCGGCCGGGCCGACCCGGATGGGCGGTCGCACCAGGCGATCGTCTCGTTCGCGGGAGCCGCGCTGCCCCGCTCCGTCAGGCGGCACTGGGTGAAGGAAGCCGGTCGCGCACGCTGGTGAACAGGACGTCGACCAGTGGACGCAGTGCCGCTGCGATCACTTCGGCCGTCTCCCGGTGCACCGTCGCCTTCTGACCGATCGGGTCGGCGATGTCGTCGGTCTTGTTGCGGGCCCGCCCGGTCCGCGCCGCATCCAGTCGTCGGGCCAGCGTGCGGGCTCGCTCGGTCAGTGGCTGTAGCGCCAGGCCGGTGAGGTCCGCCTGGCCCAACAGGTCGGTCGCCTCGGTCAGCGTGAACGTCCGCCGCAGGCCACGGGGGCTGGCCTCCAACACCGTCTGGCGCTGCCTCCGGGTCATCGTGAACACCAGGTCGTAGTGCTCGACGAGGTCGGCGGCGAAGGGACGGGTGCGAAAGCCGGTCGGATCGCCACCAAGCGCAGTGAGAGCAGCCGCGGAGGCGGGGTCCATCGCATATCCGGCCACCGCCTCGAGGCCAAGGCTGGCGACTTCCACGCCTGCGAGTTCCGGGCTGTCCGCGAGCATCCCATGTCCCCATGCGGTGGCGAGCAACTCCGCGATGGGGGAGCGGCATCGGTTGCCGCGGCAGACGAAGAGAATGCGCACGAGACGACGCTAGGAGAACGGGAGTCGTCGCGGACCGTTCCAGGGACGCGTCTGACTCCAGCGGGGGAGTCGAGGCCCCAGGCCGACTGGATCAGCGGGGGACGTCGGGGAGCGCCTCGTCGGCGAACTCGTCGGCGTTCTGACCGAGCGAGTCGGTGCGCAGGTACTCCCACATCCGCTCGGCGGCCACGTCGTCGAGGTAGACCACGCTGGCCGCCCCCTCCATGCCGGTCCCGAGTACCGGAGCGGTGAAGAATTCGACGTCGGCCGGGGTCACCCCGCGCATCGAATACGCCATGCTCACCAGGTCGCCGTTGCTGAGGGTGTCGTCGACGCTCACCGCGCTGGTGATGGCCAGCATGGCGGCGTCGAGCTTCGGCGGGCTGGTGAACGTGTCCGAGCTGAACAGCTTGTCGAACATCGCCCGCAGGTACTGCTGTTGCCGCTTCACCCGGTCGAAGTCGCCGCCGGCCAGGCCGTAGCGCTGCCCGAGGTACCAGCGGGCCTCGTCGCCGTCGAGGTGGTTGAGGCCGGCCTCGAAGGTGTACGGGCCATTGCTCGTCGTCTCCGCCACCACCACGTCCACGCCACCGAGGTCGTCGGTCACCTGGATCAGGCCCTCGAAGTCGATGGCGACGTAGTGGTCGATGCGCACCTGGGTCAGCTGCTCCACCGTCTGGATCAGCAGCGTCGGGCCCCCGAAGGCGTAGCTGGCATTGATCTTGTTCATGCCGTAGCCGGGGATGTCCACCCATGAGTCACGCGGGATGGAGATGAGTTGCGCGTGCTGACGGTCCGCCGAGAGACGGGCAAGCATGATCGCGTCCGAGCGACCGCCGGGGTCGACGCCCTGCTCACCCTCGCTGCGAGTGTCCGAGCCGACCAGCAGGAAGGTGATCGGCTCTTCGCCGGCCTCCTGCTGCGGCGTGGCGGGCGCGGGGCGCGCCTCGTTCTCCAGGTCGGCGAAGACGTCGGAGACCCGGTCGATGTTGCCGGCCCACCGGTCGGCGAGGAACCAGAAGCCGCCGCCGACCAGCACGACCAGGACGAGAGTCAGCACGCCGAGACTGAACAGCACCCGCCGCCCGCGGCGACGGGGACGGGCGTCACCCGCCGTCTCGTCCGGGTCGTCGTCGAGCACGGGGAGGAGCGGCGCAGTGTCGTGCGCGCGAGCGCCGTCGCGTCCGTCCTGCCCGGACGAGCCGTTCTCGTCGTCGCGCATGCCCCTGCCCCCGTCAGCCGTCGAACCCGGCCGAGGTTACGGCGGCACGGAAGAAGGCGACGGGAGCCCTGACCCTCGGGGGTGAGGTCAGGCGGCCCCGGGCTGGCGCTCGGCGGGGATCCGCTCAGCAGGGGTGATGCAGCCGTGCACGGTCGCCCGGCGGGGTTGTGCCGTGCGGGCCCCACCCTCGGCCGAAGCTGTCGGTCGGGGGACCGACCCCGCTCGCTCGTCCCCGGGCGCGGCGGCACGGGGGATCGCCGGGTCCGCGGCTCCGGGGGATGGCGTTCCGGTGGCCCGTTCCCCGCGCCGGCTCAGGTCCTCCGTGGCCCGGCGATCGGCCAGGCGGACGGCACCCCCGATTGCGAGAGCCACGCCGAGGGCGACGAGCCCCCACACCGCGATGACGATCAGCACCCAGCTCATGGGCTGTTCCTCTATGTCGCCGGCTCGACGCCGGATCCGACCGGACGGAATTGCCATTCCCCCGTGACCGGGATCACTTCCCTGAAAGCTACCTGCACATGCCCGCTATCGGGTCACAGCTCGGCAAACACCGTGCCCCCCAAATCTGGTGGTGCTCCGGTCGTTCGGTTACGGAATGGCGCTAGCGCTTCTGGACGTGGCCGGCACCGCCGGTGCTCACCGGCAGGGTGCCGCCGCGCAGCCGCCGCTCCAGCGGCTTCTCGACCACCGTGAAGAGCACGTACGCACTGGCGACCGACACGACCAGGGCCAGCGCCGTCGCGCCTATCGCCACCGGGACGCTGGTGGGTTCGAGCACGTAGTCCACGGCCCGGATCACCAGCTGGTGGGTGAGGTAGAAGGCGAACGACCACTCGCCGAGCTTCACCAGCACCGGGTGCCGGAACACCGACGGGCGGCCGTCGAGATCGGCCTGTGCGGCCGTCGCGATGGTGAGCGCGAACGGGATGAACGGGATGGCCACCCAGATCAGGTACGCGGGGGCGACCACCGCGACGGCGTAGGCGACGGCGACCAGGCCCAGGGCGCCCCAGATGCCGAGGCGGCGGATCCGGCGGCCCTCCTTGATCCACAGCGCGATCAGGATGCCGAGGGCGAACTCCCACAGGCGCTGCACCGGGAAGATGAAGATCGCCCAGTCGGCCACCGTCTCGCCGTGGGTCAGCGGCGCGAGCACGAGCGGCGGCACGATGACCATGAGGCAGAGCACCCCGGCGGTCCACCAGCGCGCCCGTTCGGAGAGCCGCAGCGCCCCGACGATGAGCAGCGGGAACATGGCGTAGAAGAACATCTCGCAGGAGATCGACCAGGTGACGCCGTTCCCGGCCCAGTAGATCTCGTTGTCCGGGAACCACGCGTGCAGGCCGACGAACGACGGTGCCATCTGCACCAGGAGCGTCCCGGTCTCCTCCGGGCGGGCCAGCGCGTTCAGCGGGATGAACGCGATCACCGCCACCCAGTACGCGGGTGCGATGCGGGCGAACCGCCGGCGGTAGAACGGGCCGGCGCGGTCGCCGGGGCGGTGCGTCCAGGTGAGCACGAAGCCGCTGAGGATGAAGAAGAAGCTCACGCCCGCCGCACCCGGTTCCAGGTACGGGTCGATCGCCTCCGCGATCGGGGTGAACTCGAACGACGCGATCGAGTGCGAGGCGAACACCAGCAGTGCCGCCACGAAGCGCAGGCCGGTCAGCGAGTCCAGCCGCGCGGTCCGCGGCCGGGCCGGGGCCGCGCCCGACGTGGGCCCGCCCGAGGTGGGCTCGCCGGACGAGGGCGCCCCGCGGCGCGGGGGGAGCGCGGACGGCCGGCGGTTCCCGGGCTGGCCGGTCGGCCGCAGCCGTGACGTCGCGCTGGAGCGTGGCGTCGACACCGTCACTGCCTCCCGGACGCGCGGAACAACCCGAGCGGCTCGGCGACGGCTCGCCCGGTGAAGATCATCTCCTCCACGATAGGCGCTGCCGGTCGGCGCCGCCCGCCGTCGAGCTCACGGACGTGTGAACACCCGGTTGCCGTGTGCGCTGCGGTGACGCTGCGCCTACAGCCCGTAGATCGGTACATTCGATCTCGTCCGCCCGGTCCGGGCGGCCGGTGACCCCTGCCGCCATGCGGGGTCCGGACGCCGTCCGAGAACCTGCGCCAAGAGGGAAGTGACGTGACCCGAGGACGCCGCCGGCTGCCGCTCGCTCTGGCGGTGACGGCGTCGCTCGTCCTGACGGCCTGCGGATCCGACGAGCCCGCCCCCGAGGAGCCGACCCCCTCCGCCGCGCCGGCGCAGCCGACGTCGACGCCGCTGGAGACCCGCGCGGTGCCGGAGTCCGAGCTCGAGCCGGTCCCGACGACGGGGCCGCTGTTCGAGACGTCGGGGTTCCCCTCGCGGTCGTCCGCCGAGGGCGCGCCCGAGCACGTGTGGAGCTACGCCGACGGCGACCTCTCCGACTGGAGCGAGCTGCACGTCGCCCGCCCCGAGCAGGTGCAGGTCGTCGATGAGCCGGTGCGCCCCGGCTACGAGTACTCCGCGCAGTTCTCCGCCCGCCCCGGTGACTTCACCTTCGGCGTCGACACAACCATCCGCGGTGAGGTCCGCTCCACCATCGGGGAGACCGGGGTGCCCGACGAGGGCGACGTGCAGTGGTACTCGTGGTCCACGTACTTCCCCGAGGACTTCCTGTGGGACGGCGGCGGCCAGTTCCTCATCTACACGCAGTGGCACCAGACGGCGAACGAGGGCTCGCCGAACGTCGACCTCTGGGTCACCGACGGGCCCGACCCGGAGATCCGGCTGTCGGTGCGCGGCGGGGTGCTCGGCCAGGAGGCTGCGCAGTACACCGCCGTCTACGACCTCGGCCCGCTCGAGAAGGGGGAGTGGCTCGACCACACCGTCCGGATCGAGTGGTCCACCGACCCCGCCGAGGGCAACGTCCAGGTCTGGATCGACGGCGAGCAGCGGGTCAACGCCGTCGCGGCCAACCTCTTCGAGGGGCAGAGCGTCTACCTCAAGCAGGGCATCTACGCGGCCAGCAACACCCGGCGCGAGCACACGCTCTACTTCACCGACGTGCTGCGCGGCGACACCGAGGAGAGCGTGGCCCTCGAGCCGGCCGAGGACTGACCGGCTACTGCGCGGCCGACGCCGGTGAGCCCAGCGGGTTCTTGCCGGTCGGGGCGTCCTCCGGCAGGTCGGCCGTCGGGTCGTCGGCCTCCTCAGGAGCCGGCGTGCGCGGCACCACCCGGGCGGCGACCAGCCAGCTCACCAGCGACATGGTGGCCGCGGCGATGATCAGCCCCGCCATGAGCCCGGTGCGGCCCCACACCGCGGTCGCGGCGAGGGGGAGGAAGACCGCCACCGGCGCCACGGACAGCCGGACGCGCAGCGCCGCCTTGGTGTTGCTCGAGCCGCGCAGCGCCAGCAGCGCCCCGTGGGTGACGCCGAACAGCACCATCTGCAGGCTCACCGCGGCCACCAGCCAGCCCGAGCCCCACGACTCGCCGAACAGCGCCTGCCCCACGCCCTGCGGGAGCAGCACGAGCACCGTGCCGTAGACGACCGCGACCCCGGCCAGCGCCAGCGAGGCGACCCGGCCGATCCGCAGCGCCCGGCCGCGGTCGGACTCCACCGCGCTCGCCACCATCGGCAGGCAGATCACGCTCGCCGCGGCCACCGTGATGTTGAGCGGCCCGTTGGCCACCTGGGCGGCCTTCAGCGACCCGAGCAGCGCGGTGCTGGCCACCACCGGCAGCAGGAAGACCGTCAGCTGGCCGGAGCCCGAGGAGAGCGCGAAGTCGCCGAGCAGCGGGCCGGACACCGGCCACATCGCGCGCAGCCGCGCCCGCAGGTCCAGCCGCTCCCGGCGCAGCCGGAACGCGATCAGCCCGATGACGTCGGCCAGCAGCGCGCCGAGGATCCACAGCGCCAGGACGACGGCGGTGCCCGAGATGACGTCGGTCAGGGCCAGCACGGTGGCGACGATCATCACCACCAGCCAGACGCCGTCCAGCAGCACCGCCCGGCCCGGCCGCTGCTCGAAGAAGCCGACGTAGCGCAGCGCGTCCTGCAGCAGGAGCGCCGGCAGCCCGAGGAAGAAGACCACCCAGGCGGCGTCCAGCGGCGTCGCGAGCAGCAGCAGGCCGACCGGGATCCCGATCGCGCCCACCGCCGTCGCCGACACCGCGGCGACGAGGTGGACCGGCGCGCCCTTGAGCACGTTGCGCTGGGTGATCAGCAGCGGATCCAGGACGGCGGCGCGGGTGCCACCCAGCAGCAGCCAGTAGATGCTGTAGATGATCGCGAACTCGCCGAAGACGCTGGCGCTCACCCCGGAGGCGATCGCCACCGACAGCAGCATGTTGCTCGCGCTGGAGATCGCCTGGTCGGCGACGGTGAGACCCCGGCTGACCAGCTTGCCCCCGCGCAGGGCCCGGCCCAGGCGTCCGGTCACCATCGCGCGGCGCGGCGGGTCAGCGGCATCGGGATCAGGGCGCGTCGGCGGTCAGCCGCCGCGGCGGCCGAGGGCACGGTAGGTCCAGCCCGCGCCGGTCCACGCCGACATGCTCAGGGCGTTGCGTCCGTCGAGGACCCGCTTCTGGCGCACCACGCGCCCGAAGGCGACCGGGTCGAGCTCGCGGTACTGCTTCCACTCGGTCAGCACCAGGACGGCGTCGGCCCCCTGGGCAGCCTCCTCCGGGGTGTCCGCGTACTCCAGCTGCGGCCAGAGCCTGCGGCTGTTCTCCACCGCGGCCGGGTCGGTCACCCGCACGACGGCGCCCTGCAGCTGGAGCTGGGCGGCGACGTTGAGCGCCGGCGAGTCGCGGATGTCGTCGCTGTCGGGCTTGAAGGCCGCACCCAGGACGGCGACCCGCTTGCCCAGCAGCGAGCCGTCGAGGACCTCGCGGGCCAGCTCCACCATGCGGATGCGCCGACGCATGTTGATGTTGTCGACCTCGCGCAGGAACGTCAGCGCCTGGTCGGCGCCCAGCTCCCCGGCGCGGGCCATGAACGCGCGGATGTCCTTGGGCAGGCAGCCGCCGCCGAAACCGAGGCCGGCGTTGAGGAACTTGCGGCCGATCCGGTCGTCGTAGCCGATGGCGTCGGCCAGCAGCTTGACGTCGGCGCCGGTGGCCTCGCACAGCTCGGCCATGGCGTTGATGAAGGAGATCTTCGTGGCGAGGAAGGAGTTCGCGGCGGTCTTCACCATCTCGGCGGTGGCGTAGTCGCTCTCCACCTTCGGTGTGCCGCGCTCGACGATCTGTGCGTAGACCTCGTCCAGCAGCTTCCGGGCGGTGTCCGCGTCGGGGCCGGCGGGCAGGCCGTAGACGAGCCGGTCGGGGTGCAGCGTGTCCTGGACGGCGAAGCCCTCGCGCAGGAACTCCGGGTTCCAGGCGAGCAGCGCACCGGGCACCTTCGCCTCGATCAGCTCGGCCAGGCCGGCCGCCGTCCCCACCGGGACGGTGGACTTGCCGACGACGAGCTCCCCGGGGGCCAGGACGTCGAGCAGCGATTCGACCGCGCCCTGCACGTAGCGCATGTCGGCGGCGTACTCGCCCCGCTTCTGCGGGGTCCCGACGCAGACGAAGTGCACCGCGGCGCCCGCGGCCTCGGCGAAGTCGGTGGTGAAGCGCAGCCGGCCGGTGCCGAGCGTGCGGGCCAGCAGCTCCTCGAAGCCGGGCTCGAAGAACGGTGCCCGGGCCTCCGAGAGCGACTCGATCTTCGGGCGGTCGACGTCGATGCCGACGACGTCGTGGCCGAGCTCGGCCATCGAGGCGGCGTGCACCGCCCCCAGGTATCCGCAGCCGATGACCGAGATCTTCACGCAGTGCTCCAGGAGTCCGAGAGGGGTGGTCGGGCGGGTCGTCGGCCTCCGGCGTCCCTCGTGGGTCCGCCGCGAGGCCTTCGCCATGGTCGTGCACGCACCGGCCGCATGGCCAGCCGAGATGCGCCGGGAACCCGAGAAGGGCGCCCGCGCGGGCGGCCGACCACCCGTACGGGTGTCGTGGGGGTCACGCTGCGGCGCCGGCCGGCCGGGTGGTTGCCGATGCGTGGCATTGTCGGGGGTCCCGGCCGCGTGGGATCCTGCGTCGGACCGGCGGGAGCCGGATCGCCGTGCCGTGCGGCGGCGGGGCGTGGAAGGGGTCGTGGTGGGCGAAGCGCTGACCAGGACCGTGCCGCGCACCCTGCTCCTCTGCGTGCTGGCCGTCGTCGGCCTCACCGCCGCGGCGGCCTACCAGCCGCTGCCGGTGCTGCTGCTCGTCATCGGCGTGCCGCTGATCGTGTGGGGCTCCCAGCACCCCAAGCGCTTCCTGGCCGGCGCCGTCCTGGCGTGCCTGTTCGCCAAGTCGTCGGCCCAGGTCTCCGGCATCGGCGTGCTCGACTTCCTCGACGAGGGGGCGATCGCCGCCGCGATGCTCGTCTGCGTCGGGCCCCGGTTGCTCCGCGGCCAGCCTATCCGGACCTTCCCCGGGTTCGTCTGGTTCCTCGCGTTCGGCCTGCTCGGTGTCGTCAGCGGCGTCCTGGCCGACGTGCCGCTCGTCGTCCTGGGGTCGGGCACCCTGCTGGCCTCGAAGGGGATCCTGCTCTCCCTGGCGGTCGCGCAGGTGCAGTGGACGCCCGCCGACGTGCGCCGCCTGGCCAAGGGCGGCGTCGCCGTCCTGCTCTTCATCATCGCCTGCTCGCTGGTCAACCTCGCCATCCCGCAGGCCTGGCAGGCCGCGATCGGCAACATCCCGCAGGTCAGCTACCGAGCGGCGATCCCGTCGCTGATCGGGCCGTTCGTCGAGCCCGGGACGCTGGGCATCATGGCCGCCCTGGGCTTCCTCGCGCTCGTCGCCTGGAACACCACCATGGGCGGGACCCGGTTCACCTGGCTGCTGTCGGCCGGCATGGCGCTGGTCGCCGTCTTCTCGTTCCGGCGCAAGACCTGGCTCGGCATGATGGCCAGCTTCCTGTGGCTCAGCTCCCGCGCCGGCCGCTCGGGCGTCTTCGCGACGGCGCTGGCCACCGTCGCCGGCATCGTCATCGTGTTCTGGTCCACGCTGCTGACCGCGCTGCAGGGCATCGTGGCCACCTACTTCGACCAGTCCGAGGGCACGGCGGCGCGCACGCTGATGACCCGGGACTCGTTCTTCGTCGCCCTCGACTACTTCCCGCTGGGCGCCGGCTTCGGCCGCTTCGGCTCCGACACCGCCTCGGAGTTCTACAGCCCGCTGTACCTGGAGCGCGGCTACCAGAACGTCTGGGGGCTGTCGGAGCGGACCGGCAACGCGCTGTTCCTCACCGACACCATGTGGCCGGCGATCCTGGGCGAGTCCGGCCTGATCGGACTGCTGGTCTACGTCGTCGCGCTCGTCGCCGTCTTCCGGCGGCTGCGCCGGCTCTCCACCGACGGCGAGCCGATCGCCCGGTGGCTGGGCCTCACCGGGATCGCCTGGATCTTCCAGTACCTGCTGGAGTCCACCGGCAACCCGGTGTTCGTCTCGCCGCCCTCCTACGTCCCCCTGTTCCTCCTGATCGGCCTGCTGGGATCGTTCGGTGGACGGTCGTCCGGTAACGACGGTGCGGACTCCGGCGAGGTCCCGGCGGAGGCGCCGCCGGGAGCGACCCGGCCCGCCGAAGTGGGCAGGATCACCCAAACCGCTGCCGCTCGCTGAGCCGGAGCACTCCAACCGGCGAAATGTGGCGCACGAGGACGGCTCCGTCCCGAACGCCCATTACCCTTCTGGGGTGTCGTCAGAAGGGGATCGGACCGAATCGCCAGGTGGGGCGGCAGAACTGTCCGCTGCGCTGCGGGGCAAGCGCGCCCTCCTCGTCGCCTCGACGGGTGGTCACCTCGCGCAGATCGTCCGGTGGTCGGAGCGGTTCGGCCTCCGCCCGGACTCGGTCTTCGCCACCTTCGACTCCGAGCAGAGCCGGTCGCTGCTGCGCGGGCGGGAGGTCGTCACCCTCGACTACGTCCCGCCGCGCGGTCTGAAGCCGGCGATCCAGGCGGCCGTCCGGCTGCACCGGGAGACCCGGCGCGAACGCTTCGACGTCGTCCTCAGCACCGGGGCGGCGGTCGGCATCTCCGCCTACGCCATCGGGCAGCTGCGGCGCCTCCCCGTCGTCTACATCGAGAGCGTGTCGCGCTTCGACGGGCCCTCGGCCACCGGCCGCATCCTCGAGAAGCTGCCGCGGATCCAGCGCTACAGCCAGCACGCCGCGTGGGCCGACCGTCCGGGCTGGCGGCTGGGCCCCTCCCTCCTCGACGACTTCACCGTCGTCCCCGCGCCCGACCGCGCCCCCCGGAGCGAGGAGGGGCGCCGGATCTTCGTCAGCCTCGGCACCATCAAGCCGTTCCGCTTCGACGCGCTCGTCGACGCCGTGCGCGACCAGCTCCGCCCCGGTGACGCCGTCACCTGGCAGCTGGGCGTCACCACCCGCGACGACCTGCCGGGCGACGTCAACCAGGAGCTGCGCGCCGAGGAGTTCGACCGCCTCCTGGCCGAGAGCGACGTCTTCGTCACCCACTCCGGCGTCGGCACGCTGCTCCGGGCGCTGGAGCTCGGCGTCCGCCCCGTCGTCGTCCCCCGGCTGGCCGAGCGCGACGAGCACGTCGACGACCACCAGGTCCAGGTGGCCCGCGAGCTCGCCGAGCGCGGGCTGGTCCTGCTGCGCAGCCCCGAGGAGCTGACCTCCGCCGACCTGGACCCGTCCGGCGTGGTGATCCGCCGATCCGGGGGCACGCCGGCGTGACCGGCCAGCCGCGGCCTGCGCTGCGCGTCACGCAGATCGGCAACGCCTCGCAGGGGCGCGGCGGGGTCTCCTCCGTGGTCCGCACCATGAACACCTGGGCCGGCGACGACCTGCAGATGCGGGAGTGGCCCTCCTACTGGCACGGGGACCGCCGGCGCACCCTCGCCGCCTTCGCCCGGACGACGCTCAAGGTGCTGTTCAGCCGGGTGCGGCCCACCGACGTCTGGCACTTCCACCTCACCCAGGAGGGCTCCTTCCTCCGCGAGGGCCTGCTGCTCGGGATCGCCCGCCGGCGCGGGGTCTGCTGCACCGTGCTCGTGCACGGGTCGACCTTCGTCGACTTCGCGACCGGCAACCGCCGGCTGGCGGGCCGCGTGCTGCGCTGGCCGGCCGTCGTCTTCGTGCTGACCGAGCCGGCCGCCGAGGTGCTGCGCTCGCTGGGCGTGGCCCCGGTCCGCGCGGCCAACTCCGTCCCGATCGCGGAGGACCCGGTCGGCGACGGCCGCTCGGGATTCGTCTTCGCCGGAGAGGTGGGGGAGCGCAAGGGGGCGGACGTGCTCCTCGACGCGTGGGAGTCGGCGAAGGTCGACGGCCACGAGCTCGTCCTCTTCGGCGAGCTCGCGCCCCGCTTCCGGCTGCCCGAGCCGCTCCCCGACGGGGTGGTGGTCGAGGGGCCGGTCCCGCCCGACCAGGTGCTCGCCCGGCTCCGGACGGCGGTCGCGCTCGTCCTGCCCAGCCGGGCGGAGGCGATGCCGATGATCATCCTGGAGTCCATGAGCCTGGGCACGCCGGTCATCGCCACCGACGTCGGCCAGATCGCCGAGGTGGTCGCCGACACGGGGCTGATCGTCCCGCCGGCCGACGCCGAGGCGCTGGGGTCGGCGCTGCGGCGGATGGCCGACTCGCCGGAGCTGGCGCTGCGGCTGGGCCGCGAGGCGTGGGACCGGGTGAAGGCCCGGCACTCCAATGCCGTCGTCCGCCGCACGTTCGTCGAGCACTGGGAGTCGTGCGTGGAAGACGCCCATCCGGGTGACACGTTCCTCCCCGATCCGCCCGGTAGTACCTAGCCTGGCGGTCCCAGTAACTGATCGAGTCGGCACGAACCGCAGGTGTGCGTAGCTCCAAGCGCACGGCCGCGACGCCCAGCAGGTCCACACCTGCGGAGCGTCGACCATGGGAGACGAGGAAGTAGTGGACTTCAGAGACACCGTCGCGGCATTCCGGGCCGGATGGTTCCTGCCCGTCATCGGGCTGCTCCTGGGCGGGGCAGTGGGGGCCGCCATGGCCCTGGTGATGACGCCGACCTACACGTCGTCGACCCAGCTGTTCGTGACCTCGACGGACGCGGGGACCACCACCGCCGCCTTCCAGGGCAGCCAGTTCGCGCAGAACCGGGTGGCCTCCTACGTCCAGATGCTCACCAGCGAGCGGCTGGCCATCGAGGTCATCGACGCCCTGGAGCTCGACCTCGGGCCGAACGAGGTGCAGAGCCGGATCGAGGCCACGGTGGTGCCGGACACGACCGTGCTGGACATCGTGGTCACCGACACCTCGCCCGAGCGCGCGCGGGACCTGGCCGAGGCCGTCGCCACCGAGTTCACCGCCCTGGTCGACGTGGTCGAGGCGACCACCACGACGCCGACCGACCCCGAGGTCGAGCCGGTGACGACCGTGCCGGTCAAGGTGACCGTCCTCGACAGCCCGGAGATCCCGGAGGACCCCGCCTCCCCGAACCTCTACTCGAACATCGCCGTCGGTGTGCTCATCGGCCTGCTGGTCGGCCTCGCGCTCGCCTACGCCCGGGTGCGGATGGACCGTTCGGTGCGCGACGGCAAGGTCGCCGCCGGCGCGGCCGGTGCGCCGCTGATCGGGACCGTCACGCGCGACCGCCGGCTGGAGCGAGAGCACGTGCTCGACCGGCGCAGCCGGTCGGGGAACGCGGAGAGCTTCCGCCAGCTGCGCACCAACCTGCAGTTCCTCGACGTCGACGCGCCCCCGCGCGTGATCATGGTGTCCAGCGCCGTGGGCGGGGAGGGCAAGACCACGCTCGCCGCCAACCTCGCCGTGACCCTCGCCGAGGGCGGCCACCGGGTGACGCTGGTCGAGGCCGATCTGCGCCACCCGCGGCTCACCGACTACCTCGGCCTGGTCGACGGCGCCGGTCTGACCAGCGTCCTCGCGGGCACCGCCGGCCTCGACGACGTCCTGCAGACCCACGGGAAGGGCAACCGGAAGCTCTCGGTCCTCCCGGCCGGGGCCATCCCGCCCAACCCGAGCGAGCTGCTCGCGTCCAGCCAGCTGGGTGCGCTGGTCGACCGGCTGCGCGCCACCAACGACTTCGTCGTCGTCGACACGCCTCCGCTGCTGCCGGTCTCCGACGGCAGCGCCGTCTCCGTGCTCATGGACGGCGTGCTGCTGTCGGTCCGCCAGGGGAAGACCCGCCGGGACGAGCTGGAGCAGGCGCGGGCGCTCCTCGACCGCGTCGGGGCCCGGACGCTCGGCGTGGTCCTCAACATCGCGCCGGCGTCGGCCGACCCGGCCCACGCGTACGGCTACCAGGGGGGCGCGCCCACCCAGCCGGAGCAGGACGTCGACGACGACCCCGAGCCGGCGCCCCCCGCCCGGGCCGCGCACACGACCGCGACCGACGTCCCGGCGGCGCCCGCGGGCGCCTCCCGGGTCGATCCGACGGACACCGGGCCGACGGAGACCGAGCCGCGGGTCACGGAGCAGCCGGCCGCCAGGCACGCGGTCCCCGAGCCCACGATCGACCTGAAGCCGGGCATGACCCGGCCCATCCCTGCCGTCCGGCCCACGGACGCCGCCGAGCTCGCCCGGGGCCGGTCGCACGGGCCGGGGAACGGACAGCGCCGACCGGCCGAGGAACCGGCCGACGGTCCCGATGGCGCAGAGGGGCAGTATCCGGGGGACCCGGCAGTGGGGGACCGGGACGGTCGCTGAGCGGATCGGCGGGTGCGGCGTGACCCACGTCGCTCACACTGCGTAGTTAGACCTGCCCGCTGCGTACAGTTGCGTTGTGAACCTGCTTTCCGCGCTATAAGGGGTTACCGTCGGTGTCGAGGCGGCTCGAGTGACCGGTGCGTCCACTTCGTGTGTTCACAGGCGATCACCCTGCGTGTTCACGGTGTGGTCGGCGTGCCCAGCGGGTCGCGGCCACGACGATCAGACGCACCCAGGGGTTCGGCATCACTCTCCAGATCACCCACGACGACACCGCCCGTGAGGCACGCACCGTCGGCGACGCCGGCAGCGCGGCCCTCGTCGACGGCGACACCGCCCACGGCGCGCACCAGACCCTCCCGACGCCGCGGAAGACGCGGACCCGGTTCTCCCGGATCCGTCGGCTGCGCGGCGAGGGCACCGAGGTCCGGCGGGCCTGGCGTTCGGCGTACGTCCGGAGCATCGTCCTCGGGGACGCGCTCTGCGCGGTGGTCGCCGCGACCATCGGCTACTTCGTCCGGTTCGGGACCGACGTGGACGGAGCGGCGAAGTACTCGCTGTACGCCGCCATGCTCATGCCCGTCCTCTGGCTGGCCGCCATGCACATCGGGCGCACCTACGAGGAGCGGTTCCTGTGGGTGGGGGCCGACGAGTTCCGGCGCGTGCTGGACGCCGCCGCGCTCCTGCTGGCCGTCGTGGCCGCGGTGTCCTGGGGCCTGGACCTGGACGTCGCCCGCGGCTTCGTCGTCGTCGCCCTGCCGCTGGCCACGGTCCTGACGCTGCTGCAGCGCTACGTGCGCCGGCAGCGGCTGCACCGGGCCCGCCGGGACGGCGCCTTCCAGCAGACCACGGTCATCGTGGGCCACCGCGGCGCCGTCGCCTCGCTGCACGCGCAGCTGGACCGCGCCGCCTACCACGGCTACCGGGTGATCGGCTGCTGCCTCCCGGACGGGAAGCTGGCCGACGGGCCCACCGACTTCGAGGGGCTGCCGGTCCTCGGCGGCATCGACGAGGTGCTCGAGGTGGTGCACCGCTACGAGGTCGACACCGTCGCCGTCATGCCCTGCCCCGAGCTGGACGGGCCGGTGCTGCGCCGGCTGGGCTGGGAGCTGGAGAAGACCGAGGCCGAGCTGCTGCTGGCCCCCGCCGTCACCGAGGTCGTCGGTCCGCGGGTCGCCATCCGCCCGGTGTGCGGCCTGCCGCTGCTGCACGTCGAGCGGCCGGAGCTGCGCGGCGTCCGCCGCCTCGGCAAGACGGTTGTCGACACCACCCTGGCCGCCCTGGCGCTGGTGATGACGCTGCCGCTGTTCCTGTTCATCGCGATGGCGCTGAAGACCACCAGCCGCGGCCCGGTGTTCTTCAAGCAGGAACGGGTCGGCCGCGACGGGCAGACGTTCTCCATGCTCAAGTTCCGCAGCATGGTGACCGGCGCCGACCGGATGGTCGACGTGCTCGAGACCGACAACGACGGCAACGGCGTGCTCTACAAGCGCAAGGCCGACCCCCGCGTGACCCGCGTGGGCAAGGTGCTGCGCCGGTACTCCCTCGACGAGCTGCCCCAGCTGATCAACGTGCTCCGCGGCGACATGAGCCTGGTCGGCCCCCGCCCGCCGCTGCAGAGCGAGACCGAGCGCTACGGCTTCGACATGCGCCGGCGCTTCCTGGTCAAGCCGGGCATCACCGGGCTGTGGCAGATCAGCGGCCGCTCGGACCTCTCCTGGGACGACTCGGTGCGGATCGACGTCCGCTACGTGGAGAACTGGTCGCTGAGCTTCGACATGATGATCCTCTGGAAGACCCTCGGCGCGGTCATCCGCGGGCGCGGCGCCTACTGACCTCCCGGCCGGCCGGCTGAGCGATCGGGCTCAGCCGGCCGCCGTCCGCCACAGTGCGCGGATGTCGGCGTACATGGTGCGGGCGTCGAAGCCGGCCACCCAGGTCTCGTAGGCCGCGCGGGCCATCGTGTCGCGCAGCTCCTCGCTGCTGAGCAGGCGCAGCAGGTGCTCGGCCAGGCCGTCGACGTCGCCCGGCTGCACGAGGAACCCATTCCCGCCGTGCGTGACCAGCTCCTCCATGGCGCCGACCGGCGTCGTCACGGCGGGGATCCCCCGGGACATCGCCTCGATGACCACCATCGGCAGCCCCTCGGCGTGGCTCGGCAGGGCCAGCAGGTACGCCTCGCGCAGGAGCTCCTGGGCCCCGGCGCGGGTGAGCAGGCCCGCGTGGGTGATCCGGCCGGGCCGGGCCCGGACGGCCTCCTCCACCAGCGCGACGACGCGGGGCTCGGCCGGCGGCCCGGCGAGCACCAGCTCCACGTCGGGGATGTCGTCGAGCTGCTCGAAGGCGCGCAGCAGCTCGGGCACGCCCTTGCCCGCGTCGATCCGGCCGAGCAGGACCACCCGTTTGCGGCGGCCCGCCGGCCACGGGGTCACCGGCGGGGCGCCGTCGGCCACGCCGTTGTGCACGACGTGCACCTTCGCGGCCGGCACGCCCAGCTCGTCGGTGACCAGCCGGGCCCAGGGCCCGCCCAGCACCACCACGTAGGCGGCGCGGGCGAAGAACCGCTCGACCCGGCGCTTCGCGGCCGGGGAGAGCGCCTCGAGGAACTCGCGGTACCCGGCGCCGTGCAGGTGGATGCCGTAGGGCAGCCCGCGGCGTGCGCACACCTCCGCGATCGCCAGCTTCCGCCACGTGCTGCCACGGGAGGCGACGTGCAGGTGGGCGACGTCGGCCCGGGCCGTGCCGGTCGCGGCGAGGGTCCGGGCGAAGGCGGCGGCCCGGCGGGGGACGGGCCCGATGCCGCCGGAGTCGATCACCCGCAGCTGCACCGGCGCGGCGCTGAGCCGGTTCTGCGCCTCCAGCTCGGCGACGACGGAGGCCATCCCGCCGGGCTGGCTGCCGGTGGGGCCGATGCTCAGGACCCGTAGGGGTGCCTCGTCGGCGGAGTGCCGGCCCGGGACGGCGGTCGCGTCTGGCATGAAGCGATCCTCACCGGCCCCTGGCGTCGTCGAGGCTGGGCAGCGTCCACTGCTCCCCGAGCCACGCGTCGAAGGACGGCGGCTCGAACGGCAGCACGCCGCCGCCCGGGTAGGGCGTGTACTCGCTGAACCAGATCGTGCCGCCGATGGTGTAGAGGTCGACCCGCATGAAGTCGAAGGGGCGGCCGAGCACCTCGGCCGCGTGGTTCAGCGCGGCCAGGTTCTCCGGCGGCGGGCCCGGCTCCCCGCTGCCCAGGGCGGTCGCCACGTGCAGCGGCTCCCAGTCGGCCGTGTAGAAGGTCCGCGAGTGCTGCTTGGTGAACCGGCCGGTGTCGACCGACACCGCGGCGATCTTGCCGTCGAAGACCAGGTACTTGTAGTCGTCGGGCGGCGTCACGCCGTCGCCGATCGCCTCTTCGATGACGTAGAGCGGGCGGGCCTCGCTGTAGGCCCACTCCCCGAGCAGGACGCTCTGGTCGTCGCGCAGCCAGGTCTTCGTCGCCGCGATGGTCTGCTCGTCGATCGTGTCGGTGGCGGCGCCGAACCGCACCAGGCCGCTGCGGTGGTTGGGCTTGAGCACCCAGGGGCGGTCGAAGGTCCGGCCGGCCACCTCGCGGAGATCGGTCCCGGACCAGAAGGTCTCCGGCACCGAGAGGCCGGCCTCCTCCTGGAGCTGCGCGGCGTGGTCCTTCATCGCCAGCTTGTCGCACGTCCAGGCCAGCACGGGCCGGCGGTCGTGCAGGATGCGCCAGTTGATCTTCTCGCCGAAGGTCTGCGGATCGCGCAGGCGCGGCAGCCGCCCGTGCCCGGCCAGGTACAGGTACCGGCGCCGGGTGGCGAGGGGCAGGACGCCGGCGATCCGGCGGTGCGCCGGCTGGAAAACGTGTCGGAGGCTCTCGTTCAAGCCGCTCCGGGGCATCGTGGACCCCTTCTGGTGTGAGACGCGGGCACGCCGGCTGGTGTCTGTTGCGGGGGCGCGAACCGTGCCCCGTTGTCCCGGCGAGCGTAGTACGGGGCGCTCAGCGCGGCGTTTCCTCGTCGCGCAACCACCCCATCGGAGGTTTTCGTCGAGACGCCGGGCCGACGACACTGGTGCCGTGCCCGACCAGGAGACCGCCCCGACGCCCGTCACGGTCCTGCTGGTCTGCACCGGGAACATCTGCCGGTCGGCCCTGGGCGAGCGGCTGGGCCGGGCCTACCTGGGCGAGGTGCTCGGCCCGGCGGCGGGCGACGTCCACCTGGTCAGCGCGGGCACCCGTGCGGTCGTCGGCTCGCGGATGCACCCGGACAGCGCCCTGGTGCTCTCCGGCTTCGGCGGGGATCCCGCGGGGTTCGTCGCCCGGCAGCTGGAGGCGCGGATGATCGCCGCAGCCGACCTCGTCCTCACCCTGACCCGCGACCACCGCCGCGACGTGCTGGAGCTGGTGCCGCGGGCGCTGGCGCGCACGTTCACCCTCCGGGAGGCGGCGGACCTGCTGGGCGCCGTCGAGGAACGGGAGTCGGCGGGGGAGGAGTTCAGCGGCCGCGTCAGGGCGCTGGTCGCCGCCCTGGCCGCGGCGCGTCCCGGGCGCACCGGCGGTGCCGACGACGACATCGCCGACCCGATCGGCCGCTCCCTGGAGGGGCACGAGGCGAGCGGGCAGGCCGTGGCCGAGGCGCTGCTGCCGGTGCTGGCCGCGGTGGTGGCGCTGCACCCCGCGACGGCCGGCGCGGAGGTGCCCGACCCGGTCGGGCGGCCGTCGCACGTCGACCGGAGCGCTCGCCGCTCGCCCGCCGACGGCGGTTCCGGGGACGACGGCCCGTCGCCGGCGCAGTCGCGCTCCGGGGACGACCGGCCCGGGACGTCGGCGCGGGGCGCCAGGGGCCGGTTCGACGCCCTCACCCGCCGCCGGCGGGCGGGGTCCTAGCGCGCGGGGTCCCGGTCCGGGGCCCGGAGCTGCCGGGGCGATGTGCGCCGGTGGCGCGCTGCGGCGCCCGGACTGCGCCGCAGGTGCACATCGCTGCCGGGGAACCGGCAGCGCGCGGGCGTGCGGCGCCTAGCGGGAGGCGGTCGGGGAGGTCGACCACGCCGCCGGCACGAAGTCGGGGACCGCGGCCGAGGCGCTCACCCGACGCCGGTCGGCCACCCGGACCGCCCGGCCGATGCCGAGCGCCAGGAGCACGGCCAGCATCGTCCACGTGGTCGCGAGGACCAGCACCCAGCTCATGGAGTACTTCCTAAGCGGGCCCTGGGCCCCCGACCGGATCCGACGCGGGCAGAACCTGCCAGAAATTTTCCGGCGGCCCTGTCGCGCGTTCGCGCAGGTCGTCCCCCGAAAGAGTGAACCGGAGGCCTGCCCCCTCGGCAGGCGGCACCAAGTTTTAAACCTGAAGAGCCTTGGCGTTATTGATTCGTGACGCTACTTTCGTGCCGTGTCACGAACTGGTCACCGACAGTGGCGAAGCATCCGGTCCCCGCGCAGGCGCTACTCCCGGCGCCGGCTGACCCAGGTGCTGCTCGCGCTCATCGGGCTGCTCCCCATCACCTATCCGCTCGCCCAGGGTCAGGGGGAGGACGTCGTCGCCACCCAGAGCCCGGCCTCCTCCGCCACCGGCACCCCGGCTCCCACCGCCACGACTCCCGTCACGTCGCCCACCGCTGAGGCCACCCAGGCCCAGGAGGAGCAGGCCGCCGGCGGCGCCCAGGCGCAGGCCCAGACCGAGGCCCGGGCGGAGGCGCTGGCTCCGGTGGCCGATTCCCGCACCGGCACCCGCCCGACCGCCACCAGCCCGACGACCACCGCTCCGGCCCCCGCGGCTCCGAAGCCCACGACCACCACGCCCACGACCACCGCCCCGGTCGCCCCCGCCGCCACCACCAGCACGACCGGCCCCCTCAGCTGGGCGCCGCCCGCGGGCTGGGAGAACTACCCGGTCCACCGCATCACCTCGACGACCTCCGTCACCACGGTGGGCGCCAAGAACGGGGATGTCCGCATCGAGCTGGACCCGTCCCGCCCCGTCGGGCCGATCACCATCGCGAACTGCCGCAACGCCGTGATCATGGGCGGGCAGATCAACGTCCTCCCGAGTGCGCGGATCGGCACCGACGACCAGCGCGCCATCTACGTGCACAAGTGCACCGGCACGGTCCACATCGAGGGCGTGCTCATCAACGGCAACGTCAACGGCTCGCAGGCCGACGGCATCGCCGTCAACGCCCCCGAGGCGACCGTGCAGATCCAGAACGTCCGGATGGACGCCCTGCGCGGCACGTACACGGTGAACCACGCCGACGTCTTCCAGCCCTGGGGCGGGGTGAAGGAGTACCGGATCGACCGGCTCACCGGCACCACGAACTACCAGGGCATCCAGGTCCGGCAGGACCTCGGCGCCATCGGCAAGGGCACCATCCGCAACGCCAACGTCGGCAGCTCCGGGGTGACCCCGATCGATCGGGGCGGGCAGTTCATCCGCATCGACTGCAACACCTACCCGCTGGCGCTCGAGAACGTGTACATCGACCCGCGCTCCGGCCGGGACATGGGCTACAGCGTGTGGCCGCAGACCGATGACCGCAGCTGCCCTGCGAAGATCAGCAACGGCGTCGTCTCGTGGCCGTCGATCGGGAACCTGAGCGGCACCCTCCGCCAGGGCAAGCCGGCGTCGGGCGACTTCGTCCCGGCCGGGACGGTCGGCCGGGGGTACGTGTCCCCGGGCTACCGCTCCTGACCCACCGCTCCTGACCTCGAGGGGACGGGTGCCGCGCAACCGCGCGGTGTCCGTCCCCTCGTGCCGTCCGGCACTGGTGTCAGTACGCGCCCCTGCCCTTGACGACGGCGCCGACCGTCCGCCAGAGGATCATCACGTCCAGCATCAGCGACCAGTGCTCGACGTAGTGCACGTCCAGCCGCACGGAGTCCGCCCAGGACAGGTCCGACCGGCCGCTGACCTGCCAGAGCCCGGTCAGGCCCGGCTTGACGACCAGCCGGCGGCTCATCTCCACCCCGAACTGCTCGACCTCCGAGGGCAGCGGCGGGCGAGGGCCGACCAGTGACATCTCCCCGCGGAGGATGTTGACCAGCTGGGGCAGCTCGTCGAGCGAGTACCGCCGCAGGACGCGGCCCACCCGCGTCACCCGCGGGTCCCGGCGCAGCTTGAACAGCACCCCGTTGCCCTCGTTGACCGCGGCCAGCCGGGGCACGAGCCGCTCGGCATCGGTCTGCATGCTGCGGAACTTGAACATCGGGAACGGGTGGCCGTCCCGGCCCACCCGCTCCTGGCGGAACAGCACCGGCCCGCGGCTGTCCACCTTGACGGCGAGGGCGACGGCGACGAGGACGGGCGCCAGCAGCAGGAGGAGCAGGGCCGCGCACGTCCGGTCGAACGACTCCTTGACCAGCCGGTGGATGCCGCGGAGCTCGGGGCGCTCCATCTGCAGCAGCGACAGCCCGCAGACCGGGCGCACCCGGATGCGCGGGCCCGCGACCTCGGAGACCGACGGTGCGAGCAGCAGGTCGGCGCGCGTCTTCTCGAGCTGCCAGCCCAGCCGGCGCAGCGCCGCACCGTCCAGCTCGGGAGAGGGCAGCACGGCGACCGTGTCCACCTCGTACCGCTCGACGACGTCGACCACCTCGTCCAGCCCGCCGAGCACCGGCAGGCCTCCGGGCCCGCCGGAGGCGCCGGAGCGGGTGGGCGCGCAGCAGCCGATCACGCGGTAGCCCTGGTCGACCTCCCGGTGCAGCTGCTCCCGCAGCGCCGCCACACCGTTGCGGTGACCGACGAGCAGCGTCGTCTGCTGGAAGCGGCCCAGCGCACGCTGGCGGCGCAGCCACGACCGGTGTGCCTGCCGCTGGACGAGGGTGAGCAGGGTGGCCAGCGGGAGCGCGACGACGACGAAGCCGCGGGCGACCTCCAGCTTCAGGCCCCAGGAGACGGTGCCCACCAGGGCGAGCAGCAGCGCGGCGGCGAAGAAGACGCGACGGAACTCCTCCGGGCCCTCCCAGAGGTAGCGGTCCTCGTAGCTGCGGGCGAGCACCATCGCGAACACCCAGACGCCCGGCAGGGCGAGGGCGATGACCAGCGACGCGGTGGTGATCCCGACCTCGGGCGGGTGGAAGCGGGCGAGCAGGCCGCTCCCCGCGGCCGCGCTCGCGCAGACGGCGTCCCAGAGGACGAGGCGGCGGACGTAGGGGCCGCGCCAGGCGCGGCGGGCGACGGTGCCCGCGCCGCGCAGCCGGTCGGGCTGCGGCAGGCGGGCGGGTGGCGCCGCGAGGTGGGGGGTGCTGGCGTGCTCGGACGGAAGGGCTTCAGAGCTCATCTGGCGGTTCCCTGCGGTTGCGAACGAGACCCGGCGCCCGGCGGGGGGTTCACGACGGGGCGGGACGCTCGTGCGGTGTCACGGACGGTTCGGCGGGCCGATCCGCGGATCGGCGTGGCTGCAGAGGAGGGCGGTGCCGCCGTCAGTCCGGTCGCGCACCGGGGTCGTCGGCCCCGGCCACGACGACGGCGTCGTCGCCGCGGGAGATCCGGATCGATCCGGCGAGCGATGCGGGGAAACCGGCGTCCAGCACCGCGAGCGCGGCATCCGCGTGGTCGGTGTGGCCGCCGGCGCAGTGGCCGCCGCCGGACACGGAGACCGAGGCGGGAGCGCCCGGGGCGGTCACGGGCACGGGGGCGGGTGCCGCGGGGGGCCCGGCCGGCTTGGCCGGGCGCACCGGTGGGGCGGCCGGGGTCGGCGGCGCGCCGGTACGCGGGGATGCGGTGGCGACCGGGGTGGTGGCGGTCGGCGGGGCGCCCGAGGGGGAGGCCGCCACGAACGTCGTTGCCGGCGCGGTCTCGGCGCTGCACGTCAGCGCGGTCGGGGCCGGCGCGACGGGAGCCGCCGGGAGCGGGGTCACCGTCGTCGTGGGAGCCGGCGCCGGCGCAGCGGCCGTCGGGGTGTCCGTGCTGTCGGACTCGGTGGCGGCGGGCTCGGTGGCGTCGGACTCGGTGGCGTCGGACTCCGTGGTGGCGGCAGCCGTCGTCGTGCTGGTCGCGGGAGCCGGAGCCGTCGCCGGGAGCTCCGGTTCGGCGGCGGTATCGGCCGGCATGGGGTCGACCGGCGTGGGGTCGACGGGCGTGGTGTCGGTGTCGGTCGGCTCCGCGTCGGCATCCGTGTCGGCATCCGTGTCGGCATCCGTGTCGGCATCCGTGTCGGCATCCGCGTCGGCGGGCGCGGGCTCGGTGGGGGTGGGCTCGGTGGGCGTGGGCTCCGTGGGCGTGGTGTCCGGGTCGATCGGCGCCTCGTCCGCTGCCGGCGGCGTCGTGCCCGGCTCTCCGGTTCCGTCGCCGTTTCCGTCGCCGCTCCCGTTTCCGTCGCCGCTCCCGTTCCCGTCGCCGTTCCCGTTCCCGTCGCCGTTCCCGGTCCCGGTCCCGTTCCCGTTCCCGGTCCCCGCGTCCGTGTCGGTGTCGGTGTCCGGCGCGGGCGGGGTCGTGCCCGGCGCGGGCGGCGTGGCGGGCTGGTCGGGCTGCCCCGCAGGGGGCTGCTCCCCGCCCGGATCGACGCCGACCTCGTCCTCGTCGCCCTGCGCCTTCGCCTCAGGCCCGACGCCCTGCGCCTTCGCCCCGGGCCCGACGCCCTGCGCCTTCGCTCCGGGGCCGGGCTCGGCCGGCGCGTCCGCGGGCTCGGACGGCGCAACCGCGGGCTCGGCCGGCGCGGCCGCCGGGGTGACCGGGGACTGCCCGGCGTCGGCCCGCGCCGGGGTGCCCGAGACGGCGAGCAGCGCCCAGGCGCCGAGCACGAGGAGGACGGTCAGCAGCAGCCGTCGCGACCACCTCGCCCGGTGGTCGCCGTGCCCGGGCACGGCGCCGGGCGACGTGCCGAGGGCATGCGGCCCCCACGACGTCACCGCGCTCCGGCCGATGGGCACGCAGGTCCCCCTGTCCCTCTTCCTGGCCAAGACCTTCGACCGGAGTCTCGGCGAGGGCAACGGCCGCAGGGTGGCGCGCCGGTTAACTCCGGCGGCACGCGGCTCGGTCTCACTCCACGTGAGCGAACCCGCCCGTACCGGTACGGGTCGACCTGTGTCCGACACGGACCGTGCGCGGGGATGTCCGCTCCGGTCCCGTCGCCCCAAAGGGTCACGGCGCCGACGGTCTGCCGGTCCGACCGACTACCGTCGAGCGCTGCACGACGGCCCGCCGCGGAGCGGGAACGGGGCGGAGTGGCCGCCCTGTCGTGGATCACGGCGGAGGTTCAGCAGGCGATGCGCATGCTCGTCACCGGGGGCGCCGGGTTCATCGGCGCGAACTTCGTGCACCAGACCCTGCGGGACCACCCGGAGTTCGAGGTCGTCGTCCTGGACGCGCTGACCTACGCGGGCAACGAGGCGTCGCTGGCCGCCGTCCGCGACGACATCGAGTTCGTGCACGGCTCGGTGGCCGACGCCGGCCTGGTCGACCGGCTGGTGGCCCGCTGCGACGTCGTCGTCCACTTCGCGGCCGAGAGCCACAACGACAACTCGCTGCGCGATCCGTCGCCGTTCGTGCAGACGAACCTCGTCGGGACCTTCGCCCTGCTGGAGGCCGTGCGGAAGCACGGCGTCCGCTACCACCACATCTCCACCGACGAGGTCTACGGCGACCTCGAGCTCGACGACCCGGCGAAGTTCACCCCCGAGACGCCGTACAACCCGAGCAGCCCGTACTCCGCGACGAAGGCGGGCTCGGACCTGCTGGTGCGCGCGTGGGTGCGCTCCTTCGGCATCCACGCGACCATCTCCAACTGCTCCAACAACTACGGGCCCTACCAGCACGTGGAGAAGTTCATCCCCCGGCAGATCACCAACGTGCTGTGCGGCCTGCGCCCCAAGCTGTACGGCGCCGGTGCGAACGTGCGCGACTGGATCCACGTCGAGGACCACAACTCCGCGGTGCACGCGATCCTCGACCGCGGCCGCTCCGGGGAGACCTACCTGATCGGTGCCGACGGCGAGAAGGACAACCGCGCGGTGCTCGGGCTGATCCTCGAGCTGACCGGGCAGCCGGCCGACGCGTTCGACTCCGTTCCCGACCGCGCCGGGCACGACCTGCGCTACGCGATCGACGCCACCACGCTGCGCACCGAGCTGGGCTGGACGCCGAAGTACACCGACTTCCGCGACGGCCTGGTCGACACCATCGACTGGTACCGCACCCACGAGGCCTGGTGGCGGCCGCAGAAGCAGCAGGTCGAGGCCGGCTACGCGGCCCAGGGGCAGTGAACGCGGTCATCGTCGGCGCGGCCGGTCAGCTCGGTCGCGCGCTGCAGCGCGAGTTCCCCGACGCCGTCGCCCTGGACCGGACGGCGCTGGACGTCACCGACGCCGCCGCCGTGCGGGCGTTCGACTGGACCGGGGTGGACGTCGTGCTCAACGCCGCCGCCTGGACCGCCGTGGACGCGGCCGAGGACCCGGCCAACGCCGCCGCCGTCCGGGCCGTCAACGTCGACGCCGTCGCGCACCTGGCCGACACCGCCCAGCGGCACGGCAGCGCGCTGGTGCACCTGTCCAGCGAGTACGTCTTCGACGGCCGGCACGCCGGCCCGATCCCCGAGGACGCGCCGCCGTCCCCGCTGAGCGTCTACGGCCGCAGCAAGGCCGACGGCGACGCCTGCGCCACCGCGATCGACCGGCACTGGCTGGTGCGCACGACCTGGGTGGTGGGGGAGGGCGGCAACTTCGTGCGCACGATGGCCGGCCTCGCCGACCGCGGCGTCTCCCCGTCGGTGGTCGACGACCAGATCGGCCGGCTCACCGCCACGGCCGACCTGGCCGCCGGCATCCGCCACCTGATCGCCACCGGCGCCCCCTACGGCACCTACAACCTCACCGGCGACGGCGAGCCCGCCTCGTGGGCCGACGTCGCGGCCACCGTCTTCACCGCACGCGGCCGCTCCGCCGGCGACGTGACCCGGGTGAGCACCGCCGAGTACTTCGCCGGGCGGACCGGCATCGCCCCGCGGCCGCACAACAGCGTCCTGGACCTGGCGAAGATCCACGCCACCGGCTTCCGGCCCCGCGACTGGCGTTCGATGCTGGACCGGTACCTCAGCGGACCCGCCTGACCCACGCGCCACCGCCGTCGCCCCCGTTGGGACGGAACGGTCAAGTCCTGGGACCGGGATGCCGATGACGTGGACGTGTCGTGGTGGTGGATCGTCGGTGGGCTCGTCGCCTGGCTGGTCGTCGCGACCCTGCTGGCGTTCGCGATCGGCCGGGGGATCCGGATCGCGGACCGCAACTCGCCCGGCACCGGCGTCCCGCTGACGACCGCCGACCTGCCGTCGACGTTCGTCGCTCCCGCCCCCCGCACCCGCCGCCGCGTCGTCCCGCTGCCGCCGGTGGGCGTCGGTCTGGCCGCCGCCGCGGTCGTCCTCATGGCCACCGGCTTCGTGCTGCGCCTGACCGGTGCCACCGGCCCGGCCGCGCAGCTGCTGTCGATGGACGCCCCGTTCTCCCTGCCCCGGCTGTTCGTGGCCGGGCTGTTCGCCGTCGCGGCCCTCGCCGCGGTCGCCGGCGCCGCCCGCAACCCCGGCCGCCGCACCTGGTGGCTCGCCGTCGGCCTGGTCGCCGCCGGGATCGCCTCGGTCAAGGCCGGTGGCACCGTGCACGCCGATGCGATGGGCGCCGCGATCTCCACCGTCGGGAAGCCCGCGGCCATCGCGATCAGCGCGGTCGTGGCGGTCGCCGTCGTCGGCGCGCTGTTCGTCCTGAGCCGCACCGAGCGCCGTGACCGGCGCCGGGTCCTCGGCAGCCTCGCCGGCTACGGCGTCGCGTCGGTCGGCCTGTCGGCGCTGTCGGTCCTCGCCCCGGACTCCCTGCGGGTGACGGCCACCTTCGTCGAGGAGTCCGGCGAGGCGCTGGCCGGGGTCGCCTTCCTCGTCGCGGTGCTCATCGGTGTCGCCCCGCGCCTGGTACTGCCCGCCGACTGGGCGCTGCGCCGCTCCGACGACGCGCACTCCCTGGAGCTCGTCCAGCCGCCGCTGGAGAAGCCCGCCGGCTGAGCCCCGCGGCTCAGATCGAGGCGCGGACCTGCCCGCATCGGCAGGCGTAGAGCGACGAGCCGCTGAACGGGTCGTCACCGCGGTAGCGGAACCAGTGCACGTGCGTCGGTGTGGGGCGTGCTCCGGCGGTGGGGCTCTGCCGCGGCCCGTCGACGTCCTCGATGGGTGCGGAACGGGTCACCTCGGCTGCTCCCATCCGGACTGCCGCCCGACGTCCGGGCGGTCTGCGCACCGGTCTACCCCGGATACCCGAGGAGCGAGCATCCGGAGGGTGAACTGTGCGCGGCGAGATCGGCCGCCCGCCCGGTGGAGCCGGTCAGCCGGAGGTCCAGGCGAGCAGCTCGTCGGCGGTACGGGTGTTGATCACCCGCTCGGCCGGGACACCGCACTCGATCGCCCGCTCGCAGCCGTTGTACTGCCAGTCGAGCTGCCCGGGTGCGTGCGCGTCGGTGTCGATGGCGAACTCGCAGCCCAGCTCGACGGCGAGGGTCAGCAGCCGCCGGGGCGGGTCCAGCCGCTCGGGGCGGGAGTTGATCTCCACCGCGGTGCCGTGCTCGACGCAGGCGGAGAAGACGGCCTCGGCGTCGAAGTCGCTCTCCGGCCGTGGTCGCTGCGTGCCGTTCCGCTGCTTGCGGCCGATCACCAGCCGGCCGGTGCAGTGCCCGAGAACGTCGGTGTGCGGATCGGCGACGGCGGCGAGCATCCGGTCGGTCATCGCCCGCCGGTCGGCCCGCAGGTCGGAGTGCACGCTGGCGACGACGACGTCGAGCCGGCCGAGCAGCTCGTCGGTCTGGTCCAGGGAGCCGTCGACGTTGATGTCGACCTCGATACCGGTGAGGATCCGGAACGGGGCGAGCTCGGCGTTCAGCTCGGCGACGACGTCGAGCTGCCGCTCCAGGCGCTCGGGGGTGAGCCCGTTCGCGACCGTCAGCCGGGGGGAGTGGTCGGTGAGCGCCAGGTACTCGTGGCCGATCGCCATCGCGACCTCGGCCATCTCGCGGATCGGGCTGCCGCCGTCGGACCAGTCGGAGTGCGCGTGCAGGTCACCGCGCAGCGCGGCCCGGAACGCGGCGACGTCGCCGGCCGCGGGCAGCTCGGCGGCGTAGGTCTCCTCCAGCGTCGTCAGGTACTCGGGCACCCTGCCCTCGTGCGCCTGCACGATCGCGGTCGCCGTCTTCGGGCCGATGCCCTTGAGGTCCGTCAGCGTCTTCGTGCGGATGCGGCGGTCGAGCTCGGCCTCGTCGAGGCCGTCGACCACCGCCGCGGCGCTGCGGTACGCCGCGACCCGGTAGGTGGCCTCGCGGGCGCGCTCCAGGAGGAAGGCGATCCTCCGGAGCGCGGCCGCGGGCGGGAGCGGAGCGCTCAGCGCAGCGCCTTCAGAGCGCCCTTGCCGGTCTTCTTGCCGGCCTTGCGGGAGGCCCTCTTCTGCGCCTTCGTCGCCCGCTTGGTGGCCTTCTCGTAGTTCTTCTCCGTGGCGTCGGCGGCCCGCCGCGCCGCCCGCTTGGTGCGGTAGCCCACCGACGGCTTGCCCTCGGTGTCGACGGCGGCGAGCAGCAGCCCGCCCAGCAGGCCGGTGTTCTTCAGGAAGTTCGACGTCTGCCCGAACTTTTCCGTCGGGTCGTCGTGCTCCCAGAACCGGTGGCCGGCCAGGGTGGTCGGCACGACCGACGCGGAGAGCACCAGCGCGGTGAGCCGCGGGAACTTGTTCAGCGCGAACAGCGCGCCGGCAGCGACCTTGACGGCGGCGTCGACCTTGACCCACTGCTCGACGTCGCGGGGCAGCTCCACGGGGAGCTGCTTGTCGGCGGTGTCGGCGATCTTCTCGACCACGGGGCGGGCTCCCGGCACGCGGTCCTGCGGCTTGCGCAGGGTGCTGACCCCTCCGTAGACGAAGGGAGCGGCGAGCAGGGGCCGGGCGATCCGGCGAACGAGCATGGTGACCTCTTTCCTCGATGCCACTGGGCAGTCGCGTCGTGCACTGCCCCGAAGATCGATTCCGCAATCACCGGGGTCGTGCGTCGTCGTCCCGGCACCCGCCCCCCTAGCCTGGCGCCGTGCACGTTCTCCGGGCTCTGCGCCAGGCCGCCGTCATGCTGGCCGTGTCGGCGGCCGCCGCGGCGGCCGCGGCCGGCGTCTGGGTGGCGGTGGGCGACGCGGCGTTCCGCTCGCGGTTCGCGATCTGCCTGCTCGTCGTCGCCGGCCTGCTCAGCCTGACGGGCGGCACGCTCGTGTCGCGCAGCGCGACCATGGAGATGCGGGCCCTCACCGGCCAGGGGCCGGGGATGGACGAGCCGGGGGAGGGGGAGGCGCTCACCGCTGTCGGCGTCTTCCTGTTCGTCGCGCTCCCGCTGTTCGCCGCCGGAGCCGTCCTCTACGGCCACGGCTGACCGCTCGCCGAGGGCTCAGCCGTCGTCCGGGCCGGCGCACTGCTCCGGGGAACAAGGGGCCTGCCCGGCGCTCCGGAGCCCTGTTTTCCCGAAGTGGGCGTCTCCCCGGCGGACTCGGCTGGAGATCGGTCGTGCCCTACCGATGTTCTCCCCAGCGGGCGGGCGCAGGAGCTCCTCCGCGCCGATCCGGGAGGGACCGACGTTGCGCCGTCACAGGAGACCCGACGCCGGTGGCGAGGTGACGCCCGTCCCCCGTGACGTCGAGGCGGTCGAGGCGGTCATCAACGCCCTGGACGAGGGCGTCACCGACAGCGCCGAGGCGCACCGGCTCATCGCCGACACCCTGGTCCGCGAGCTGGACCTCGACTACGGCGCCGCCTGGCTGCCCGACGGCGCCGGCGGGTTCGCCCTCGCCACCGAGTCGGGTCGCTACGTGGCGGCGATGCGTGCCTCCCGGGTCGAGCGGCTGCTGCCCTCCCAGGGGATGGCCGGCGCGGCGATCCGCAGCCAGGACCCGGTGCTGAGCAACGAGAGCACCGACCCGGCCACCTGCGGCCGGTGGCGCACCGCCCAGGCGGCCGGCGCCACCCGCGGCTGCGTGCTGCCCGTCGTGGACGACCGCGAGGTGGTCTGCCTCTACGAGTTCTACAACGCCACCGAGCTGCCGTTCTTCGGCGGACGTCAGTCGAAGTGGAAGTCCCTGCGGCGGATCCTGAGCCACGCCCGCAAGGCCGCGCTCGCCACGACCTCGCTCCAGGAGACGCTCGACGACCGCCAGGCGGTGACCACCGTCGTCACCCAGATCGGCGCGGCGCCCACGCAGAGCGAGGCGCTGCGCGTCGCGCTGGACACGGTGCGGACCGCTTTCGGCTGGGCCTACGGCTCGTACTGGGCGCTCGACGAGTCCGCCGGCGTGCTCCGCTTCCAGCAGGAGTCCGGCTCGGCTGGGGACGAGTTCCGCCGGGTCACCCTGGCCGCCAGCTTCGCCGAGGGGGTGGGCCTCTCCGGCCGCGCCTGGCGGGCCCGCGACCTCTTCTTCGTGTCCGACATCGGCGAGATGACCGACTGCGTCCGCGCCCCCGCCGCGCAGCGCGCCGGGGTGCGGTCGGGGGTGTGCTTCCCGCTGGTCGTCAACGGCCGGGTGGTCGGGACCATGGACTTCTTCGTCACCGAGACCATCGCGCTGTCGGACTCCCGCGCCGCCGCCCTGCGCAACGTCCAGCAGCTGGTCTCCCAGCGCCTGGACGTGCTCCGGCGCACCGAGGAGTCGGCCGCCAACGCCCGGGAGCTGCTGGACACCGTGGCCCGGCTGCGCGCGGCGGCCGGTGACGCCGGGGGCGTCGCCGAGAGCGCGGTCAGCCAGGCGTCGACGATGACCAGCGAGGTGCGGGCGCTGGACGAGGCCTCGGTCGCCGTCGGTGAGGTCATCCGCATCATCTCCGGCATCGCCGACCAGACGAACCTGCTGGCGCTCAACGCCACCATCGAAGCCGCCCGCGCCGGTGAGCTGGGCAAGGGCTTCGCCGTCGTGGCCGGCGAGGTCAAGGACCTGGCCCGGGAGACGGCGAAGGCCACCCAGAAGGTGTCCGACCAGATCGCCGGCATCCAGGCCAGCAGCAAGGCGGTCGCGGCGGGCATCCACACCACCGGGGAGATCATCGGCCGCCTCGACGCCGTCCAGGCGCGGATCAGCGAGGTGCTCGAGGAGCAGGCGCGGATGGCGCAGCTGATCGACACCGCCGGCTGAGCCGCCCCGGGGCCCGGCCGGTCCGGGGCTTCGGTCCGGGAGTCTGCTTCCCCGCTCCCGGGGTACGGGCGGACGATGACCTCCACGAGAAGTGTCGCCGCGGTCGGCCGCGGCGTCCTCGCCGGCGTTGCCGGGACCGCGGTGATGACCGCATTCCAGAAGCTCGTCGAGATGCCGCTGACCGGGCGGCGGGACAGCTACGCGCCGGCCGAGCTGGCCGAGCGCCTGCTGGGCGCACGCCCCGCGACGGCGCGCGGGCGGACGGTGCTCAACTACGCCGCCCACTTCTCGCTCGGGACGATGTGGGGAGCCGCGTACGGCGTCGCCGCCCGCCGCGGCCTGCGCGGTCAGCGGGCGGTGCACGCCGTCTTCGCCGTCGTCTACCCCGCCGACGTGGCGGTGAGCACGGCCCTCGGCATCTACGCGCCCGGTGCCTGGACCCTGCGGGATCTGGCGGTCGACGTCGCCGGCAAGTACGTGCAGGCGCAGGGCACCGGGCTGGTGTTCGACCGGCTCCTCGACCCGGCGTGACCCGGCGCCGCCGGCCGGCTCACTGCAGGTCGACGAACCGCTCGACGTCGCGGGGCCGCCCGGCGATCACGATCTCGGAGCCGTAGGTCAGCACCGTGTCCGTCCCCGCGTGCGTGTAGGCGTCGCCGCCCTCGGGCTTCACCGACACCACGGTGACCCGGTGTCGCGTGCGCAGGCCGGTCTGCCCCAGCGGCGTGCCCACGATCTCCCGCGGGGGCTTGGTCTTGGCGAACACCCACTGCGGGTCGAGCTCCACCCAGTCCAGCAGCCGGCCGGAGACCAGGTGGGCGACGCGCTCGCCCATCTCGTGCTCGGGGAACACCACGTGGTGGGCGCCGATCCGCTCGAGGATCTTGCCGTGCTGGCTGCTCAACGCCTTGGCCCAGATGTCGGCCACCTCCAGCTCCACCAGCAGCGAGGTGGTGAGGATGCTGGCCTCGAGGTCGGTGCCGATGGCGACGACGACGCGGCTGAAGTCGCCGACGCCGATCTCCCGCAGCGCGTCGAGATCGGTCCCGTCGGCGACCACGACCTGACCGAGCTGGCCGGAGAGCCGCTGCACGATGTCGGGGCGGTGGTCGATGGCCAGCACCTCGGTGCCACCGCCGGCCAGCTCCAGCGCCAGCGCCGTGCCGAACCGGCCCAGGCCGATGACGGCGACCGGGTCCCTGTGACTAGCCAACGATGGTCCTCTCCTCGGGCAGCTGGTAGAGCCGGGCACGTTCGCGCAGCGCCAGCCCCGAGGCCAGCGTGAGCGGTCCGATCCGGCCGATGAACATGAGCGCGACGACGAGCAGCTGCGCGCCCGGCGGCAGGTCCGCGGTGATGCCGGTGGAGAGGCCGACGGTGGAGAACGCCGAGACGGTCTCGAAGAGCACCTGCTCGAAGCCGAAGTCGGTGAGCGCCTCCATCGCGAAGGTGGCGACGGCGACCACTCCGATGCTGAGCAGGGCGACGGCCAGCGCCTGCCGCTGGTTGGTGGCCGGCACCCGGCGGCGCCCCACCTCGACGTCCGGGTCGCCCCGCAGCTCCGCCCACAGCACGTAGGCCAGCAGGCCGAACGTCGTCACCTTGATGCCGCCGGCGGTGCCGGCGCTGCCGCCGCCGATGAACATGAGCACGTCGGTGAGGAAGAGCGTCTCCGGCTGCACCGCCGACATGTCCAGGTTGTTGAAGCCGGCGGTGCGCGGCATGACCCCGGCGACGAAGCCGGCCAGGAGGGTGTCGCCGGCGCCCAGCGGGCCGAGCGTCCGCGGGTTCCGCCACTCGGCGAGCATGTAGCCGACGGTGCCCACGACAAGCAGCGCCAGCGTGACGAACACGGTGATCCGGGTGAGTACCGACCACGTGCGCGGCCGCCGCCAGGAGCGGGCCAGCTCGAAGACGACGGGGAAGCCCAGCCCCCCGACGATCACCGCGGTGGCGATCGGAAGGGTCACCCACGGGTCGGTGACGTAGCCGATCAGGCTGTCGGCGTTGAGCGAGAACCCGGCGTTGTTGAACGCCGAGATCGCGTGGAACACCCCGCTGTAGACGGCGTAGGGCAGCGGCTCGTCGTAGCCGAGGGCGAACCGGGCGGCCAGCACGACCGCGACCACGACCTCGCTCACCAGGCTGAAGACGACCACCCGGCGCAGCACCCGCCGGACGTCGGCCGCCGACAGCGACTTGGTCTCGGCCTGGGCGACCAGGCGGGCCCGCAGCCCGAGCCGCCGGGAGAGCAGGAGGGCGAACAGGCTGGCCAGCGTCATGATGCCGAGCCCGCCGGCCTGGATGAGCAGCAGGATGACGCCCTGCCCGAAACCCGACCAGTACGTGCCGGTGTCCACGGTGGCCAGGCCGGTGACGCAGACGGCGGAGGTGGCGTGGAAGAGGGCGGTGAGCAGGTCGGCGCGACCGGGGCCGGCGGTGGCCATCGGCAGCGACAGCAGCGCGGTGCCGACCACCACGGCGAGGAGGAA
Organism: Blastococcus sp. SYSU DS0619; assembly: GCF_054051035.1. Classification (NCBI taxonomy): domain Bacteria; kingdom Bacillati; phylum Actinomycetota; class Actinomycetes; order Geodermatophilales; family Geodermatophilaceae; genus Blastococcus; species Blastococcus sp. SYSU DS0619. Next base: position 66,789 of record NZ_JBJHAM010000010.1, read on the forward strand.
CGCGCCGGCGATGACCCGCCCCGGGTGCCGGAAACCGCGCGCGGCCGGCGACTGCGACGGGGCGCGGAGGGTCTGCGTCACCGTGCGCCACCCGGCGTCCGCGGGGAGCCCGGGCGCACCGGCCACCGGCGCCGGCCGGCGGCCGCGACGGCGCCGCCCACCGCGAAGCCGGCCAGGACGTCACCGGGGTAGTGCACGCCGACGTGCACCCGCGAGTAGCCGACGCCCAGGGCGACCGGTGCCAGCACGGCACCGGCTGGGGGGCTCTCCAGGGCCACCCCGGTGACGAAGGCCGCGGCCGAGCTCGCGTGGCCGCTCGGGAAGGAGAGGCTGCCCGGCTCGCGCCGGAGCCGGCGCTCGGTGCGCAGGTTCGCCAGGTCCGGCCGCACCCGGCCGAACGCCCGCTTGAGGACGGCGTTGACCACGGCGCTGGACACCAGCATCGAGCCCGCCCCGCGGACCGCGCCGCGCCGCAGCGGCCCGCGCCGGGTACCCAGGACGAGCGCGATCAGCGCCCACAGCAGGCCGTGGTCGGCGGCGGTGGACAGCCGGCGCAGCCAGCGGTCGGCCGGGCTGGTGGGCAGCGACCCGACGAGGGCGTGCAGGCGCGCATCGAGGTCGCGGGCGGAACGCACGGCCGGACGCTAGACCTGCCGGCCGGGATCGGCGGACACGGCACCCCGAAGGGGTCAGGCGCGGACCGCCACCCACCATGTTGATCAGGTGACCTGATCGTTCTGGGTCCTGGCTCAGTGTCGATGGTGAGCCAGGACCCGTGATGATCAGGTCACCTGATCATCACGGGAGGGTCAGGCCTTGCGGCGGGCCCGGTAGGCGGCGACCGTCGAGCGGCTCGCGCAGGTGTTGGAGCAGTAGCGGCGGCTGGCGTTGCGCGAGGTGTCGACGTAGACGTCGTCGCAGCCCTCGGCCGAGCAGACGCCGAGACGTTGCCAGCCGTGCTGCACCACGACCTGCGACAGGCCCATCGCCACCGTCGTCGTCAGCTGCTCGAGCGCCGGGGCGTCGGGGCGGGCGTAGTGCAGGTGCAGCTCGCCGTCGTGGTCGGTGGCGTACGGGCGCGGCCGCGCGAGCGCCAGCAGCTCGTTGAGCCGGGTGAGGACGTCGGCCTGCGACTCGGCCAGCGCGACGGCGCGCACCAGCCGGGAGGTGACGGCCGCCTTCTCCGCCTCGGCCGGCGTGAGATCCAGCGACGTCCCGGGCGTGAACCACTCGTCGTGCGCCGTCAGGAACAGCGCCACACCGTCGTCGGGCTCCAGGTCGGCGTTGGCCAGGGCGATGGCCAGCTCGACCGCGGTGGACCCGTAGGTGTCGTAGTCCAATTGACTCCCTACTGTCGAGTCCCTACTCTCGGGACTGCGTAGGCGGTCAACGGTCTTTGACCGCCTACTGTTCCTTCCCCTGCAGTGCGAAACGAGTGCAAGCGTGCGTGCCTATCTCACCGTCTGGCGGCTTCCCTCCGCCCCGGTGCTCCTCCTCTCCGGCTTCGCCGGGCGTCTGCCGTCGGCCATGGTGCCGCTGGCGCTGCTGCTCATGGTGCAGCAGCAGACCGGCTCCTACGCGATCGCGGGTCTCGCCGCGGCCACCCTGGGCGTCGCCTCGGCCGCGATGGCGCCGATCCTCGGGCGCCTCGCCGACCGGAGGGGGCCGCGCCGCATCCTGCTCACCCAGGCGGCGCTGTACCCGCTGCTGCTCGGCCTGCTCGCGCTCGTCGTCCTCCGCGATGCGCCGACCACCGCCGTCATCGCGGCCTCCGCCCTGGCCGGTGCGAGCACGCCGCTGGTCTCGGGCACCGTCCGCGCGCTGTGGTCCCGCACCGATCCGCGCTCCCGGCCCGCCGCCTACGCCCTGGACGCCACCGCCACCGAGCTGGTCTTCGTGGTCGGCCCCACGCTGGTCGCCACGCTGGCCGTGCTCGCCGCCCCGGCCTGGGCGGTGGGGGTCGCCGGCGCGCTCGCCGTCGTCGGCGCGCTGGGCATCGCCGGTGCCGCCCGGTCGTGGGTCCCGGCACCGGTCTCGCGGGTAAGCCTGTTCTCCACCGTGCTCACCCCCGGCATGCCCCGGGTCCTGCTCAGCGGCTCGGCCGTGATGCTCGGCTTCGGCGCGCTCGAGGTGGCCATCCCGGCCTTCGCCGACTCCGCGGGCCGCCCCGGCATCTCCGGCCTGCTGCTGGCCGTCTGGTCGCTGGGCTCGGTCGCCGGTGGGCTGTGGTTCGGCGCCCGGGTGATGAGCGCGTCGCTGCCCCGGCAGTACCGCTGGCTGCTGTTCGGCGTCACCGTCGGCCTCGCGCCGCTGGCCTGGATCTCCAGCCCCTGGGCGCTGGGCGTGCTGCTCTTCCTCGGCGGGACGGCGATCGCCCCGACCCTGACCGTGCAGAGCTCGCTGGTCGGCTCGCTGGCCCCCGTGCACGCGACCACGGAGGCCTTCACCTGGCTCTCGACCATCACCGTCGGCGCCTCCGCCGTCGGTGCGGCTCTCGGGGGCGCGCTGATCGAGGGGCCCTCGGGTGTGCCGGGTGCGCTGGTGCTCGCCTGCGCCGGGGCCGCGTCGGCCGTCGTCGTCACCCTGGTGCCCGGTCGCCGTCCGGCGCCGCGGACGGCGAGTGCCCGCGAGTCCGTCGCCGCCTGAGCCGCACCGCTCGACGAGACCTGCGATCCCGTGGCCATCGAGCCGCGATCGCCCCGAGGCCGCAGGTCCCGTCCGTCGGGGGAGGGGGTCGGCCCACCCCCGGGGCAGCCGGCTGCGGAGCGCTGGTAGTCTCTCTCCTCGGTGGTTACGAGGTGACTCGGACCCCGGGAGGCTTCGCCTAGTCCGGTCTATGGCGCCGCACTGCTAATGCGGTTTGGGTTAATCCCCATCCCGGGTTCAAATCCCGGAGCCTCCGCGCACGACAACTGAACATCCGCACCCGTAGCTCAACGGATAGAGCATCTGACTACGGATCAGAAGGTTAGGGGTTCGAATCCCTTCGGGTGCACGTCTGGTTGAGACACCGAGCGGCCCCGCACTTCGACGGAAGTGCGGGGCCGCTTCGTCGCCCGCCCGCCCGCGTCGCGCGCCTGCCTCCGCTCCGGGGGTGCTGTTCGCGCCGTGGGGGTCCTGCAAGCCCCGCAGAGCGCGAGTACGACTCCCAGAGCGGCACCGTGGGCGGCACGGCGAACTTTGCGATCGTGTGACACATCGGCCATCTGGCAGGCGGATCGCGTCCCGAGGGGTAACGAGGAGCGGGGTCCGCTCGCGTGGGCGCCACCGTTGCCGCCTGCGCCGAGGAGTTTCGTGTCGCCCCGTCCCGCCATCGACGGCCTGCCGCTGCCCGGCGTCGAGGAGGCGCCTGCCTCCCGTACCCGCCGCGGCGGCGTGGTGCTGAACCTGGCACTGGCCGTGGTGCTCGCCGGGGCGCTGCTCGCCGCCTTCGCGCTGCCGGTCGTGGGCGGGGCCTCGGTCGCCACCCGCGCCGGCGCCGACCTGATGCAGCCGGTCACCGACGAGCTGCTCGACCGCACGCCGGTCAGCAACACCCGGGTGCTGGCCGCCGACGGCTCGCTGATCGCGGAGTTCTACCGGCGCAACCGCACCGTGGTGCCCAGCGAGGCGATCGCCCCGGTGATGAAGGACGCGCTGGTCGCGATCGAGGACAGCCGCTTCTTCTCCCACGGCGGTGTCGACGGCAAGGGTCTGGCCCGGGCGCTGCTGCGCAACCTGTCGGCCGGCGAGGTGGTCGAGGGCGGTTCCACCCTCACCCAGCAGCTGGTCAAGCAGATCCGGCTGCAGTCGGCCACCGACCCCGACGCCCGCGAGGCCGCCACCGACGAGAGCGTCGGCCGCAAGCTCCGCGAGGCGCAGCTGGCCCTCGCCATGGAGCAGGAGTACAGCAAGGACGAGATCCTCACCCGCTACCTGAACCGGGTCTACTTCGGAGCCGGCGCCTACGGGGTGGCCGCGGCGGCCGAGACCTACTTCGACGTGCCGCCGGACGCGCTGACGCTCGCCCAGGCCGCCACCCTCGCCGGGCTGGTGCAGAGCCCCACCCAGTACGACCCGTTCGTGGCCCCCGAGCGCGCCACCGAGCGGCGCGACGTCGTCCTCGCCCGGATGGCCGAGCTCGGCCTGGCCGACCCGGCCGCCGTCGAGGAGGCCCGCAGCGGCCCCGTCGTCCTGACGCCCGGCGGAGGCGAGCCCCGTGGCTGCCGCGAGGTGCGGCTCGGCGCCTTCTTCTGCGACTACGCCCTGAGCTACCTGACCGACACCCTCGGCCTCTCCCGCGAGCAGATCGACACCGGCGGCCTCACCGTCGAGACGACGATGGACCCGGCGATCCAGCGCGCAGGGGACGACGCCGTGCTGCGGACCCTGGCCCGGGAGGACTCGCGCGCCGGCATCTACACCGCGGTGGAGCCCGGTACCGGCCGGGTGCTCGCCATGGCGGTCAACCGCCTCTTCGGCGCCGTCGAGGGCGACCCGACCAGGACGACGGTCAACCTCAACGTCGTGGCCGGTCAGGGCACCGGGTCGACCTACAAGGTGTTCACCGCGGCCGCCGCGCTCGAGCAGGGCTACGGCATCGACCACGAGATCACCACGCCCGACCCGTACGTGTCGACGGTGTACCGCGACGGCGACGGGCCCTACGACGTCGAGAACGCCGGCCGCTACCGGCAGCGGCTGGACATGGAGCAGGCGCTCTACATGTCCTCGAACACCTACTTCCTGGCGCTGGAGGACCAGCTCGGCAGCGTCGAGGCGCCGGTGCGCATGGCGCAGCGGCTGGGCCTGGCCTCCCTGGACCCCGTCGCCGACCAGGTCGTCGCCGAGAACCGCGGCTCGTTCACCTTCGGTGCCGAGGCCACCAGCCCGCTGCACCTGGCCAACGCCTACGCCACGCTCGCCGCCGGCGGCACCCGCTGCGCGCCGACGCCGATCGTCCGCGTCCTCGACCGCGCCGGCGAGCCGCTGCTGGGCGAGGACGGGCAGCCGCTCGGCGGCCCGCAGTGCGAGGCCGAGGTGGTGGCCCCCGGGCTGGCGCACACGATCAACCAGGCGCTGCGCAAGGACGTCGAGCCGGGCAATCCCGGGCAGACCGGTCGCCGCGCGTACGTCCCCGGGCACGAGATCGCCGGGAAGACCGGGACCACGCAGGACAACGTCTCCGTCACCTTCGTCGGCTACACGCCCCAGGTGGCGGCCAGCGTGATGGTCTACAACCCGGTGGAGAACCAGGACGTCGGCGGCTTCGGTGGCGGTATGCCCGCCCAGATCTGGCACGACGCCATGCAGCCGGTCCTGAGCGCGCGGGAACCGGTGCCCTTCGCGCCGGCCGACCCGTTCTACGTGCAGGGCACCCGGGAGAGCGTCCCCGGCGGATGCGTCGGCCGGTCCGCCGACCGCTGCCGTGGCCTGCTGGGCTCCCGGGGTCTGGAGACCACCCTGGTGGCCGTCGACAGCGCGCGCCCGCGGGGTGTCGTGGTCGGCGTCGACCCGGGGCCCGGCGCGGTCGTCGAGCGGGGCAGCACCGTGACGGTGCTGGTCAGCAACGCTGCGCGGTGGACGCCGCCGCCTCCGCCGCCTCCGCCGCCCCCGCCCCCGCCGCCGGCCCCCGAGCCGACGCCCGAGCCGCCTCCGCCGCCGCCGAGCCCGGAGCCGCCTCCGCCCCCGGCGCCCGAGCCGACGCCGGAACCGCCTCCGCCGCCCCCGGCGCCGGAGCCCCCTCCGCCGCCGCCGAGCCCGGAGCCCCCTCCGCCGCCGCCGAGCCCGGAGCCGCCTCCGCCGCCGCCGAGCCCGGAGCCGCCTCCGCCGCCGCCGAGCCCGGAGCCGCCTCCTCCGCCGCCGAGCCCGGAGCCGCCTCCTCCGCCGCCGAGCCCGGAGCCCCCTCCGCCGCCGCCGAGCCCGGAGCCGCCTCCGCCGACCGAGCCGGCCCCGGAGACCCCGCCGCCGGCGGCCTGACCCACGGCTCGGCCCCGGGTGCGGCACCCGGGGCCGGCCTCGGCTCACCTGCTCGACGGGTCGGGACCTTGGCGCCACGCGAGCAGCCCGTTCCGGCGCGCGACCGGTCGTACCGCCGCGTCCGGTCGTTACGGACGAGGAGGCGTGCCCCGGCGGCCCTGCCAGGCATAGGCGCGTGTGCGGGCACCCGAGGCGCTGCCGCCCCACTCGTCCGTGGCGACGTACCGGTGCTGCGAGCCGTCCGCCATCACGATCTCGAACACCCCGGCGGCGGCGTCGCCGAGGACGCTGCCGTCGAGCGGCCCGCCGCGCGCCACTGCTCTGGGGACGTCGTCCGAGCCGGGGGCCACCCGGCCACGCTAGCCGACGGAAAAGGGGGCGGGGGGCCGGTTCTGACGGTCTGGCCGCGTTGGTCGGTCCACCCAGCGATGGGTGGCCACTCGGTCCCGGCTACCCCCGCCCGTCTCTACTGTGAGCCAGCTCACAAGGAGAGTCAAGCCGGCGCCAGGGGGCGCGATCAGGCGAGCCGGCGGAGGATCTCCGGGCCCAGCTGGTCGACGGCGGTGTGCCCGGTCAGCCCGAGGGTGAGGTCGAACTCGCCCAGCACGTCGGAGACGACCTGCCGGACGCCCTCCTCGCCGGCCAGCGCCAGCCCCCACGCGAACGGCCGGCCCAGCAGCACCGCGCGGGCGCCCAGCGCGACCGCGGTGAACACGTCGGCGCCGGTCCGGATGCCGCTGTCGAGCAGTACCGGTGCCCGGTCGCCGATCGCCGCCACGACGTCGGGCAGCGCGTCCAGCGCCGGGATCGAGCGGTCGACCTGCCGCCCGCCGTGCGTGCTGACGACGACGCCGTCCATGCCCTCGTCGAGCGCGCGCCGGGCGTCGTCGGGGTGCAGCACACCCTTGAGCAGGATCGGCAGCTTCGTGCGGGAGCGCAGCCAGGCCAGGTCGGTCCAGCTGATCGACGGTCGCGAGTAGATGGACAGGAACGTCTCGACGGCGGCGCGGGGGAGCGGCGAGCGCAGGTTCTCGCGGAACGGGCCCGGCCACGCCCGCGCCATGCTCACCAGCGCCTTGACCGCGGCCGGCGTCGGGCGCGGCTGGGGCTCCTTCGGCCCGCCGGTCGCCGCCCGCTCCTCGACCAGTCGCCGGAAGACCGGGTCGGAGGTGTACTGCGCGATGCCCTTGCCCAGCGCGAACGGCAGGTGCCCGAGGTCCAGGTCGCGCGGCCGCCAGCCGAGCATCGTGGTGTCCAGGGTGACCACGAGGGCCTCGCAGCCGGCCGCCTCGGCCCGGCCGATCAGGCTCTCCACCAGCTCGTCGGAGCTGGACCAGTACAGCTGGAACCAGCGCGGCGCGTCGCCCATCGCCGCCGCGCACACCTCCATGGGCACCGAGCCCTGGTTGGAGAAGACCATCGGCACACCGGTGGCGGCGGCGGCCCGCGCCACGGCGAGATCGGCCTCGTCGTGCACCAGCTCCAGGGCGCCGACCGGGCCGAGCAGCAGGGGAGCCGGCAGGCGCCGCCCGAACAGCTCGACCGAGGTGTCCCGGACGCTGGCGTCGCGCAGCACCCGGGGCACGACCGCCCACCGGTCGAAGGCTGCCCGGTTGGCGCGCTGGGTCGCCTCGTCACCGGCGCCCCCGGCGACGTAGGCGTACGCGCGGGCGTCCAGCACCTTCTTCGCGCGCTCCTGCAGCCGCCGGATGCCGACGGGTACGCGCGGGGAGTGGCCGAACACCCCGGCCCGGTAGACCTCGTTCTGCCGCCGCCGTCCCACGCCCGCTGTGTCCACGCGGCCACCGTAGTGACCGGCCTCTCACCGTCGTCCGCGGCCTCGGTGGACGTCCGGCGGTTGCCAGGTGGCGCTCCGGGGAACGAATTCCCGACACGCCGCACGACACGCGCGACACGGTCGTAACGGGCTAGCAACGAAGCGTCACTTCAGGCATCATCTGGAACTCGAGTGCATCGGAACAGGAGGACGGCCTGACCAGCAGGTTCGAGCGAGCTGTCGAGCCGGCGTCAACGACGTCGGCCCGGGTGGCCCGCAGCGCGTTCTCCGCCGGTGTCGTGACCGGTCTGCTCGTCCTCCTGCTCGGCGCCGCCGTCTCCGGGGCCGCCCCGGCGCTCGCGATCGACGACCCCACCCGCCCCGACGTGCGCGTCACCCACGGCCCCAGCTGCCGGCCGGGCGGGATCGTCGTCGAGGTGGTCGCCGGCACCGCCCCCTACGGCGTCCGGCTGGCCACCACCCGCCAGCCCGGCGGCGAGGACGAGGCCACCCTGGACGCCCAGGAGACCGTGGTGCTGCGCACCGGCGACGTCGCCCCCGGCGAGACCATCGACCCGCAGCTGGAGTTCACCGCCCGGGACGGCTCGGGGTTCACCTACGTCGACGAGCTCTCCGACTACACGCTCACCCGGCCCACGGTGGAGGACTGCGAGGCGGCCCTGTCCCCGCCGCCGCCCCCGCCGGCACCGCCGACCGCCACGGTCGAGCCGCCCAGCCCGAGCGCCTCGCCCACCGGCGGTACGCCCACCGGCTCCGGCGCACCCGGGACGCTCGGCGGGACGACGGCGCCGGGTGCCACGACCACCAGCGGTGGGGCGGCGACGAGCACGGGCGGCGCCACGCCCGTCGGCAGCACGCCGTCGCGCACCACCGACACGGGAGCCGCCCCGGCCCCCGGCCGCTCCGGCCCGAGCGGCACCGCGCAGGTGCAGCCCGGCGGCACGGTGACCCTGCGGGGCGCGGGGTTCATCCCCGGCGAGGAGGTGCGCGTCGTGCTGCACGGCAGCGACACCCTCCTGGCCACGGTCGTCGCGGACCCCGGCGGTGAGGTGCGGGTCGACGTGCGCATCCCCGCAGAGGCGCCGGCGGGCCTGGCGACGCTGGACCTCGTCGGCGCCGACTCCGCCGTGAGCACCGGCGTCGACCTCCGGGTCGCCTCGGCCACCGAGCCGGTCGCGCCCACCCGCGGTGTCCTGTCGCTGGCCTCGCTCGTCGCCGCCGCGGTGGCCCTGGTGGCCACGGCGGCCGGGCTGGTGTCGGTCGTGGGGCGGCAGCACGCCGACCGCCGAGGTCACGGCGCGGTCCCGACCGCCTGAGGTCGGTTTCACTGGTCCCCGTTCCGGGGACGGGAGTCGGGTGCCACGGTCCGAGGACGCGCTCGCGCGCGGTGTCCCCCGGGATGCCGCCGCTCTTCCCGGAGCAGCTCCCCGCCCCGCCGAGACGTGGTTGCGCATCGTGCAGGTGCACGACCGCATCACCCGGCGGGTCGACTCGGCGCTCCACCGCCACCACGACCTCTCCCTCACCGGCTTCGAGGCGCTCCGCCGGGTCGCCGAGTCGCCGGGGGAGCGGGCCTCGATGGGCGAGGTCGCCGACGCCGTCGGCCTGTCCCGACCCGGCGTCACCAGCACGATCAGCCGGCTGGTGGCCCAGGGCCTGGTGGTCCGGGAACGCGGGGCGGGGGACAAGCGGCTCCTGCACGCCCGGCTCACCCCGGCCGGGCGGGAGCGGGTGGAGGCGGCCCGCACCACACACGACGACCTCGTCGCGCACCTGCTCGGCCTGCTCGGTGACGACGCCGCCGTCGTCACCGACGCCCTGGCCCGCGTCTCGGCCGCTACCAAGACCCGCTGCTGAGCGCGGCGGCGGGTGGCCCGCGCCGGGCCGCCCCCGCCCGCGTACGGTGCGCTCCATGGCTGCGCAGGGTGATCCAGGGCACCTCCGATCCGGCCGGTCCGGGGTGGCGGCGTGAACGGGGCGCAGGCCCTCATCCGGACGCTGATCGACGGCGGCGTCGACGTCTGCTTCAGCAACCCGGGCACCTCGGAGATGCACTTCGTCGCCGCGCTCGACGCCGTGCCCGAGATGCGCGGCGTGCTCTGCCTCTTCGAGGGCGTGGCGACCGGCGCCGCGGACGGCTACGGCCGGATGACCGACCGGCCGGCCGGCGTCCTGCTGCACCTCGGCCCCGGGCTGGCCAACGGGCTGGCCAACCTGCACAACGCGCGCCGCGCCGCGACGCCGATGGTCACCGTCGTCGGTGACCACGCCGGCTACCACAAGGAGTACGACTCCCCGCTGGAGAGCGACATCGACGCGCTCGCCGGCACGGTGTCCCGCTGGGTGCGCCGCTCCGGGCACGCCGCCGACGTCGCGGCCGACGCGGCCGCGGCGATCGCCGCGGCCTGCTCGCCGCCCACCGGGATCGCGACGCTGATCCTGCCCGCCGACGTCTCCTGGTCCGAGGGCGCCGAGCCCGCGGCGCCCCTGCCGGCCGGCCGGCCGAGGACGGTGCCGGGCGACGTCGTCGCCGGGGTCGCCGCACTCCTGACCTCGGGGGAGCCGTGCGCGCTCCTCGTGGGCGGGGCGGCGACGCGGGAGCCGGCGCTGCGGGCGGCGAGCCGGGTGGCGCGGGGGGCCGGCGCGAAGCTCTACTGCGAGACCTTCCCGGCGCGGCTGGAGCGCGGGGCGGGCCTGCCGCCCGTCGAGCGCCTGCCCCGGGCCGGGCAGCAGGTCGCCCAGCGGCTGGCCGGCGTCCGCCACCTCGTGCTGGTCGGCGCGCGTCCGCCGGTGGAGTTCTTCGCCTACCCCGACCGGCCCAGCAGCCTGGTCCCCGACGGGTGCCAGGTGCACGTGCTCGCCGACGGCGGCGACGACGTCGTGGACGCGCTCGGCGCCCTGGCCGACCTCGTGGGCCCGGACGCGGAGGCCGACCGGCAGCCGCTGCAGCGGCCCGACCTGCCCACGGGTGCGCTCACCCCGGACACGGTCGGCGCCGCGCTCGGCGCCCTCCTGCCGGAGGGGGCGATCGTGGTGGACGAGGGCGTGACGTCCTCCCGGCAGATGCCGTTCCCCACCGCCGGTGCGCCGCGCCACGACTGGCTGACGCTCACCGGTGGGGCGATCGGTCAGGGGCTCCCGGTCGCCACCGGGGCCGCGGTCGCCCGCCCCGGGCAGCGGGTCGTCTGCCTCGAGGGCGACGGCAGCGCGATGTACACCATCTCGGCGCTCTGGACCCAGGCCCGGGAGTCGCTCGACGTGACCACCGTCGTCTTCAGCAACCGGTCCTACCGCATCCTCGAGGGCGAGCTCCGCAACGTCGGGGCGGAGGCGTCCGGGCCGCGGTCGAGGGACCTGCTGGAGCTGACCCGGCCGGATCTGGACTTCGTCTCGCTGGCCGCCGGGATGGGCGTGCCCGGCAGTCGGGCGACGACCGCGGAGGAGTTCGCCGAGCAGTTCCGCCGGGCGAACGCCGAGCCGGGACCGCACGTGATCGACGTCGTGCTCACGGTGCCCTGACCGAGTCCGGATCGTTGTCTTTTCGGTGAGCTGCCGGGTTTGCCCTGTGCTTACATCCAGGTGATCCACACCACCGGCCGGGTGCATCCGGCGGCGACCGGTCAATGGCGATCGTTGGAGGAACGAGCATGCGCATCTCGTCAGGCATCGCGGGCGTGGCCCTGGTCAGCCTGCTCGCCGCGTGCGGCGGGGACGACGGCGGTGACACCACCGGCGGCGGCAGCGGCGGTGACGCGGCCGCGTACCCGACCGAGTCGATCCGGATGCTGGTGCCCTACGGCGCCGGTGGGCCCACCGACCTGACCACCCGCACCGTGGGGGCCTGCGTCGAGGAGGAGCTCGGCCAGACGGTGGTGGTCGAGAACCTGCCCGGCGGCTCCGGCGCGCTGGCCACGACCGAGCTGGTCGGCGCCGAGCCCGACGGGCACACCCTGTCGCTGGTCACCGCGGGCACCATGGTGCTGACCCCGCTGGCCAACGAGGTGGGCTACACCAAGGACGACATCACGCCGGTCGGCGTCATGACCGAGGTCCCGTCGGTCCTCGCCGTCGGGGACAGCTCGCCGTACGCCTCCGCGGAGGACTTCTTCGCCGCGGTCGAGGCCGAGCCGGGCACGGTCACCGTGGGCACGCCCGGTGCCTCGACGCCCCAGGCCATCGAGCTGCAGCGGCTGGCCGAGGAGCACGGTGTCCAGGTCACCGCCGTCCCGTTCAACGGCAACGCCGAGATGACCACCGCCCTCCTCGGCGGCAACGTGGACGCCGTGCTGATCAACGCCTCGAGCGACGTGGTCCAGAACATCGAGTCGGGCGCGTTCGTCCCGCTGGTCGCCTCGCCCGAGGAGCGGCTGTCCTGGCTGCCCGACACCCCGACCTTCGCCGAGCTGGGCTACGACGGCCTGACCCTCTCCGGCTCGACCTTCGGCCTCGCCGGCCCCGCGGGGCTGCCCGACGACGTCGTCTCGACGCTGGAGGACACCCTGCAGACCTGCCTGGACAAGCCCGAGGTGCAGGAGCAGCTCGGTGAGGAGTACGTCCTCGAGGAGTTCGCCGGGGCCGAGGAGCTCGCCGAGGTCCTGGACCGCACGCAGGAGGTCTACGAACCGATCCTCGGCTGACCCGATCTCCGCACACACACGTCCCGCCCTCGACCATCGGAGGAACCATGCGTCGTACCCGCTCCACCTGGCCCGCGCTGATCGCCGCGTCCGTGCTCACCCTCGCCGCCTGCGGCGGCTCCGACGACGCCGGCTCGACGGACTCCGGCGGCGACGCCGCCGCCGAGTACCCGACCGAGACCATCACCCTGGTCGTCCCCTACGCCGCGGGTGGCCCGACCGACCTTGCCGCGCGCACGATCGGCAGCTGCATCGAGCAGGAGCTGGGTCAGACCGTCGTCGTCGAGAACCGCGAGGGCGCCTCCGGCTCGGTCGGCATGCAGGCGATGATCCAGGGCGGCGCCGACGGCTACTCGCTGTCGCTGATCGCCGTGCCGGCCTCGGCGACCAACCCGCTGCAGGACGACGTCGGCTACACCAACGAGGACTACGTCCCGATCGCCGCGGTCACCGAGATCCCGTCCGCGCTCATCGTCGGGGAGGACTCGCAGTTCGCCACGGCTGAGGAGTTCTTCAGCTACGCCGAGGAGAACCCCGGCGAGCTCAACGTCGGCGTCCCCGGGACGACCACGTCGCAGGCGATGGAGCTCCGACGGCTGGCCGAGGGGTACGGCATCGAGGTCACGGCGGTGCCGTTCACCGGCAACGCCGAGATGACGACGGCGATCCTCGGCGGCAACGTCGACGCGATCTTCATCAACTCCTCCCAGGACGTGCTGACGAACATCGAGGCCGGCAGCTTCGTCCCGCTGGCGGTCAGCCCGCCCGAGCCGGTGGACTACATCGACGCGCCGACGCTGGCCGAGTCCGGGTTCGAGGAGCTCACCAACAGCGTGTCGGTCTTCGGCCTGGCCGCGCCGGCGGGAGTTCCGGACAACGTCGTCTCGACGCTCGAGGAGACGGTGGACACGTGCCTGCAGCAGGACACCGTGCGGGAGCAGCTGGGCGAGCAGTACGTTCCTGACGAGTTCATCGGCAGCGAGGCCTTCTCCGAGCGGATCGACGAGATCGTCGAGGCCTACGGGCCGATCCTGCAGGAGTGAGCCCTGCAGCCGCGGGGACCGGCGTTGCGCCGGTCCCGCGGCTGCCCGGTCGTGTGTCCGCCTTCCCCCTCGGAGAGTTGATGACCAAGCAGTTGCACCGGCTCGCGCCGCTGATCCTGGTGCTCCTCGGTGTGGCCGCGATGGTGGGCGCCCGCGGACTCGGCCTGGGTGAGCTGAACGCCCCCGGTCCCGGCCTGTGGCCGTTCATCGTGGCGCTCGTGCTCACCGCGACGGGGGTGGTGCTGCTCTTCATCGACGACCCCGAGGACTACGAGCCCTGGACCCGCGGCACCCTCGGGATCGCCATGGGGCTGCTCAGCCTCGCGGTGTTCATCGTGCTGTTCGAGACGATCGGTTTCCTCGTCTCGGCCGTGCTCATGCTGCTGTTCTGGCTGCGGATCTTCGCCAAGGAGCCGTGGCGCTGGGCCGTCCCCCTCGCCGTCCTCGGTGCGGTCGCGTTCCACCTCGTCTTCGTCGAGGCGCTGGCCGTACCGTTCCCCGACGGCATCCTCTTCGCACCGGCCGGGAGCTGAGGCATGGGCATCCTCGAGGGCATCGGCCAGGGGTTCTCGGTCGCGCTCGACCCGACGAACCTGCTCTACGTCTTCATCGGCGTGCTCATCGGCACGGTCATCGGTGTGCTGCCGGGCCTCGGGCCGACGGCCACCATCGCGCTGCTGCTGCCGATCACCTACGAGATCGAACCGGTCACCGCGGTCATCCTGCTGGCGGGCATCTACTACGGGTCGATGTACGGCGGCACGATCACCTCGGTGCTGCTGCAGCTCCCGGGCGAGGCCGCCTCGGTGGTCACCACGTTCGACGGCTACCAGATGGCCAAGCAGGGCCGGGCCGGCCCGGCGCTGGGCATCGCCGCGGTCGGCTCCTGGATCGGCGGCACGGTCTCCGTGGTCGGCCTGGCGCTGCTCGCGCCGCCGCTGGCCGACCTGGCGGTCGAGTTCGGCGCCCAGGAGTACGTGGCCCTGACCGCACTGGGCATCCTGCTGGTCACCTACCTGGGCACCCGGCACCCGGTGAAGAGCCTGTCGATGGCCGCCCTCGGCCTGCTGCTGGCCACGGTCGGGCAGGACCTGATCACCGGGACCAACCGCTTCACCTTCGGGCAGATCTCGCTGTTCGACGGGTTCGACTTCGTCGCCGTGGCGATGGGGCTCTTCGGCGTCGGCGAGATCCTCTACAACGTCGAGAAGACCGAGAAGGCCCAGGCGATCAAGAGCAAGGTCAAGAACATCTGGCCGACGCGCAAGGACTTCAAGGACTCCTCCGGCGCGATCGCCCGCGGTTCGGTGCTCGGCTTCTTCATCGGGGTGCTGCCCGGCGGTGGCGGTGTCATCTCCTCGCTGGCCTCGTACGCCACCGAGAAGCGGCGGGCCAAGGACCCGACCCGCTTCGGCAAGGGCGCCATCGAGGGCGTCGCCGGGCCGGAGACGGCGAACAACGCCTCCTCCACGTCGGCGTTCATCCCGCTGCTCACCCTCGGGATCCCGCCCAACGTGGTGCTGGCGCTGATCTTCGGGGCGCTGCTCATCCAGGGCATCACGCCCGGTCCGCAGCTGATCGACCAGCAGCCCGAGATCTTCTGGGGCGTCATCGCGTCGATGGCCATCGGCAACCTGATGCTGCTGATCCTGAACATCCCGCTGGTCGGGTTCTTCGTGCAGCTGCTGCGGGTGCGCGCGGGCATCCTCGCCGCGTTCGCCCTGCTGGTCACGATGGCCGGCGTCTTCTCGGTGAACAACGACATCTTCGACATGTGGATCGTGCTGATCTTCGGGATCATCGGCTGGCTCATGAAGAAGACCGGGTTCGAGCCCGGTCCGCTGGTGCTGGCCTTCGTCCTGGGCGCGATCCTCGAGTCGAACTTCCGCCGGTCGATGCTGATCTCGGGCGGCGAGTTCTCGACCTTCTTCACCCGCCCCATGTCCGGGACGCTGTTCGCCCTGATGGCCCTGGTGGTCATCTGGAGCACCGTCCAGGGCATCCGGCGTCGGCGGAACCGCAGCCGCCCGTCCACGCCGGGGGAGGAGGACCTGGCGGCGACCGGGACCACCGCCGAGCCCGAGGGCACGCCCGGTATCGAGAACACCGACGAGTCGGCGCCCGCGTCGGGCGGCGACTCGCGGCAGGACCGGTCCTGACCGGCCGGGCGCGCCTCCGGGGCGTGACCGCGACGGCCCGGTGGCCCGAGAGGTGGCGGCAGTGATCGACAAGCGGGTGGCGTCCCTCGCCGCAGCGGTCGAGGGGGTCGCCGACGGCGCGACCGTCCTCGTGGGCGGGTTCGGCGCCGCCGGGGTGCCGGTGGAGCTGGTGCACGCGCTGCTGGACCAGGGTGCCCGGGACCTCACGATCGTGACCAACAACGCCGGCAGCGGGGAGACCGACGTCGCCGCGCTGATCCGGGAACGGCGGGTGCGCAAGATCATCTGCTCGTACCCGCGGTCGATGGGCTCCATCTGGTTCGAGGAGTTCTACCGGGCGGGGGACATCGACCTGGAGCTGGTACCGCAGGGCACGCTCAGCGAGCGGATGCGCGCCGCGGGAGCGGGGCTGGGCGGCTTCTTCACCCCCGCCGGCGCCGACTCGCTGCTGGCCCGCGGCAAGGAGGTGCGGATGATCGCCGGACGGCGGCACGTCTTCGAGGAACCCCTGGGGGGTGACCTCGCGCTGGTCAAGGCCCTGCGCGCGGACCGCTGGGGCAACCTCGTCTACAACAAGGCGGCGCGGAACTTCGGCCCCACCATGGCCACCGCCGCGCAGCTCACCGTCGTGCAGGTGCGTGAGTTCGTGGAGCTGGGCGAGCTGGACCCCGAGGCCGTCGTGACCCCGGGCATCTTCGTCGACCGGGTCGTGGAGGTGGCGGGATGACCGCTGCGCTGTCGCACACCGACATGGCCGCCCGGGTGGCCCAGGACATCCCCGACGGCTCCTACGTGAACCTCGGCATCGGCATGCCCACCCTCGTCGGCGACGTCGTCTCCGACGGCAAGGAGGTCGTCTTCCACAGCGAGAACGGCATCCTCGGCATGGGCCCCGGGCCGGCGCCCGGCGAGGAGGACTGGGAGCTGATCAACGCCGGCAAGCAGCCGGTCACCCTGGTCACCGGCGGCTCCTACTTCCACCACACCGACTCGTTCATGATGATGCGCGGCGGCCACATCGACGTCACCGTGCTGGGGGCCTTCCAGGTGTCCGAGCAGGGCGACCTGGCGAACTGGGCCACCGACGACGCGCACCTGCCCCCGGCCGTCGGCGGCGCCATGGACCTCGCCGTCGGCGCCAAGCGGGTGCTGGTGCTGATGATGCACACCACGCCCGACGGCCGGCCGAAGCTGCTGCGGGAGTGCAGCTACCCGCTCACCGCCGCCGCCGTCGTGCACCGGGTCTACACCGAGCTCGCCGTCATCGACGTCGGCCCGACGGGGTTCGTCGTGCGCGAGATGGTCGCCGGGCTCTCCCGCGAGGAGCTGCAGCAGCGCACTGCCGCCCCGCTCGGGTTCGCCGACGAGGTCGGCGTCCTGGTCCCCTCCGGCAGCTGAGCCGCTGCGCCGGGATTCGGTTCCCGTTCCCACCGGGGGGCGGGGACCGATCCTGCAACGGACCGGGACGACACGCGCGACCCTTCGGTCCATGTGAGATGTAGGTCACTTTCGGCCCGTAGTCTCGGCCCCGCGAGGTCCGCCGTCGTCGTGCCGACGAGCGGGCCGCCGGTCGGACCATCCGGAGGGACCACCATGCGACGCTCCCAGGCTGCGGCCCCCGCCGCTCTCGCGGCATCCGTGCTCCTGCTCGCCGCCTGCGGCGAGGAGGCGGCCGAGGGCGGTGGTGAGTCGGCCGCTCTCGAGTACCCCACCGAGCGGATCACGCTCATCGTGCCCTACGCCGCCGGTGGTCCGATCACCCTTTTCGGGCAGACCGTAGGCACCTGCCTGGAGGAGGATCTGGGTCAGACCGTGGTGGTGGAGAACCGCGAGGGCGCCTCCGGCTCGGTCGGCATGCAGGCAATGCTCGCCGGCGGGGACGACGGCCACACCATCGGGATCATCGCGGTGCCGGCGTCGGCCACCAACCCGCTCCAGGACGACGTCGGCTACACCAACGACGACTACGTGCCCATCGCGGCCGGCATGGTGATCCCCTCGGTGCTGGCCGTGGGGCAGGATTCGCAGTTCGCCGACGCGGAGGCGTTCTTCCAGTACGCCAGGGAGAACCCGGGCGTGCTCGACGTCGGTGTCCCGGGGGCGACCACCTCGCAGGCCATGGAGCTGCAGCGGTTGTCCGAGCTGTACGACGTGCAGGTGACCGTGGTGCCGTTCAACGGCAACGCCGAGATGACCACCGCGGTGCTCGGTGGCAACGTCGACGCCGTCTTCATCAACTCCACGGAGGACGTCCTGCAGAACATCGAGGCCGGCAGCTTCCGGCCGCTCGCCGTCAGCCCGGAGGAGCCGATCGAGTATGTCGACGCTCCCACGTTGGCCGAGGTCGGGTTCCCCGAGCTGGTCTACAGCACGTCGGTCTGGGGCTTCGCCGCACCGGCGGGGGTCCCCGACGAGATCGTCTCCGAGCTCGAGGGCTCGATCGAGAACTGCCTCGACAAGGAGGAGACGGTCGAGATCCTCGGCGAGCAGTACGTGCCCGACGAGTTCCTCGGCTCCGAGGAGTTCGCGGCACGCATCGACGACATCATCGAGGTCTACGGGCCGATCGTGCAGGAGTGAGCTGCCCTGGCGGCCTCCGACGGTCGGTCCAGGTAGCTCCGGCGGTCGCCTGATCGGCGGGTTCGCCAACACTTCAAGCCCGTAGTGTTTCGCCGGTACGAGAACGGGCAGGACGCGATCATGCTCGCGCAGTGCACCGTCGTCGTGCCGACGATCGGGCGACCCTCGCTCGACGTCCTGCTCGACGCGCTCGCCGCGGCGCCGGGCCCCCGGCCGGCCGAGCTGGTGATCGTCGACGACCGGCCCACCGGCGAGCCGCTGCACCCCGACCGCCCCGGCCTCCCGCCGGTCCGCGTCGTGCGCACCGGCGGCGGCGGGCCCGCCCGCGCCCGCAACCTGGGCTGGCGCACCGCCCGCACCGAGTGGATCGCCTTCCTCGACGACGACGTCGTGACCGACCCTGACTGGTACGAGCGCCTGGACGCCGACCTCGCCGGCCTGCCCGCCGACGTCGCCGGCAGCCAGGGCCGGGTGCGCGTGCCGCTGCCGGAGCACCGGCGCCCGACCGACTGGGAGCGCGGCACCGCAGGGCTGGCCACCTCCAGCTGGATCACCGCCGATCTCGCCTACCGCCGCAGCGCCCTGGCCGCGGTGGGCGGCTTCGACGAGCGCTTCCCCCGTGCCTTCCGCGAGGACTCCGACCTGGCGCTGCGGATCATGGACACCGGTGCCCGCCTGGTGCGCGGCGAGCGCTGGATCACCCACCCGGTGCGCCCCACCGACCGCTGGGTCAGCGTCCGGGTGCAGGCGGGCAACGCCGACGACGTCCTCATGCGCCGGCTGCACGGGCCCGACTGGCGGGAGCGCGCCGACGCCGCCCTCGGCCGCCGTCCGCAGCACACGGCCGTCACCGCCGCCGCCCTGGCCGCGGTCGGTCTCGCCGCGGCGCGCCGTCCGGCGGCCGCCGCGCTGGCCGCGGCCGCGTGGGCCGCCGGCACCGCCGAGTTCGCCTGGCGGCGGATCGCCCCGGGCCCGCGGGACCGCGACGAGGTCACCACCATGCTCGCCACCAGCGCGCTCATCCCGCCGCTGGCCACCTGGCACTGGCTGTGCGGGGTGGTGCAGCACGTGGGCGTCCGCCGCTGGCAGGGCCTGCCCGACCTGGTGCTCTTCGACCGCGACGGCACCCTGGTGCACGACTTCCCGTACAACGGCGACCCCGCGTGGGTGCGCCCGGTGGACGGCGCGAAGGAGGCGCTGGACGCGTTGCGCGCCCGCGGCGTGCGGGTCGGGGTGGTCAGCAACCAGTCCGGCGTCGCCCGCGGGCTGATCACCCGCGACCAGGTGGACGCCTGCATGGCGCGGCTGGACGAGCTGCTCGGCCCGTTCGACACCGTCCAGTACTGCCCGCACGGCCCGGACGACGGCTGCGATTGCCGCAAGCCGGCGCCCGGCATGGTCAAGGCGGCCTGCGCCGAGCTCGACGTCGATCCGGCGCGCGTCGTCGTCATCGGTGACATCGGCGCCGACGTCGAGGCGGCGGCCGCGGGCGGCGCGGCCGGGATCATGGTGCCGACGCCGGTCACCCGCCGCGAGGAGGTCGACGCCGCCCCACGCGTCGCGGCGACCCTGACCGCAGCGGTGGACGACGTCCTGGGTGGGCACTGGTGAGCCGCACCGTCCTGGTCGCCCGCCTCGACAACGCCGGCGACGTCCTGCTGCAGGGCCCGCTCGTGCGGGCCGTCGCCGCGGGCGCCGACCGCGTCGTGTTCCTCGCCGGGCCGGCGGGCGCCGCGGCCGCCGCGCTGCTGCCCGGCGTCGACGAGGTCTGGACCTGGTCGTGCCCCTGGATCCTCGGCGACCCGCCGGCCGTGGACGCCGCCGACCTCGCCGCGCTCACCGACCGCGTCCGGGCGCTCGCGCCCGACGAGGCGGTCCTCTCCACGTCGTTCCACCAGTCGCCCCTGCCCCTCGCCCTGGTGCTGCGCATGGCGGGCGTGCCCCGCATCTCGGCGATCAGCGTGGACTACCCCGGCACGCTGCTCGACGTCCGCCACCGGGTCGACGACGACCTCCCCGAGCCCGAGCGGGCGCTCTCGCTCGCCCGGGCGGCGGGGTTCGAGCTGCCGGCCGGCGACGACGGCCGGCTCGCCGTGCGACGACCCCTGCCCCCGGTCGCGCACCCGGCCGCGGCGGAGCCGCGGGGCCATGATCTGTCGCCCGGGTACATCGTCCTGCACCCCGGGGCCTCGGTCCCGGCGCGTGCCTGGCCGGCGCAGCGGTGCGCCGAGGCGGTCGAGGCGCTCGCCGACGCAGGCCACCGGGTGCTGGTCACCGGCGGCCCGGCTGAACGGGAGCTGACCGCCCTCGTCGCGGGCACCCGGGGCATCGACCTGGGCGGGGCGACCTCCCTGGCCGAGATGGCCGCGCTGCTCGACGGTGCGGCGGCGGTGGTCGTCGGCAACACCGGGCCCGCGCACCTGGCCGCCGCAGTCGGCACGCCGGTGGTCTCGCTGTTCGCGCCGGTCGTGCCCGCCGAGCGCTGGGCGCCCTACGGCGTGCCCACGGTGCTCCTGGGCGACCAGACCGCACCCTGCCGGGGCACCCGGGCCCGCGAGTGCCCCGTGCCCGGCCACCCCTGCCTGACCTCGGTGACCGCGCAGGACGTGGTCGCCGCGGTCGAGAAGCTGAGCACGGTCGAGCCCACGGCCGTCCGCCGTCCCGACGTCGCAGCCGGGAAGGCGGCGGCGGAGATCCAGGTGAGTGCGTGAACATCCTGCTGTGGCACGTGCACGGCTCGTGGACGACGGCGTTCGTCCAGGGCCGGCACCAGTACCTGCTGCCGGTCGTGCCCGACCGGAGCGCCGACGGGCTGGGCCGGGCCCGTACCTGGGACTGGCCGGCGTCGGCCCGCGAGGTGACGCCCGCGCAGCTGCGCGACGAGCAGGTCGACGTCGTCGTCCTGCAGCGACCCCGGGACCTGGAGCTGGTGCGCGAGTGGCTCGGCCGCGAGCCCGGCCGCGACCTGCCCGCCGTCTTCCTCGAGCACAACGCCCCCGGGCTCGAGCCGGGTGACGGACCGGTCCCGCACACCCGGCACCCGATGGCCGACCAGGCGGACATCCCGATCGCGCACGTCACGTTCTTCAACGAGCTCTTCTACGACAACGGCCGGGCGCCGACGACGGTGATCGAGCACGGGATCGTCGACCCGGGGGAGCGGTACACCGGCGAGCTGGCCCGCGCCGCCGTCGTCACCAACGAGCCGGTGCGCCGCGGGCGCACCGTCGGCGCCGACCTGCTGCCCGGCCTGGCCGCGGTGGCTCCCGTCGACGTCTTCGGCATGGGGCTGGCCGGCCTGCACGAGCGGTACGGCCTCGATCCCACCCGGGTCGCCCTGCACGACGACCCGCCGCAGGCCGCCATGCACACCGAGCTGGCCCGCCGCCGGGTCTACGTGCACCCGGTGCGCTGGACGTCGCTGGGCCTCTCGCTGCTGGAAGCCATGCACCTGGGGCTGCCCGTCGTCGGCCTGGCCACCACGGAGGCGGTGGAGGCCGTGCCCGCCGAGGCGGGGGTGCTGTCCACCCGGCCCGAGCGGCTGTGGACCGCCGTCCGGGAGTTCCTGCACGACCCGGACGCCGCCCGGCTGGCCGGGAAGGCCGCCCGCGCGGCGGCGCTGGAGCGCTACGGGCTCGACCGCTTCCTGCGCGACTGGGACGGTCTCCTCGAGGAGGTGACCCGATGAGGATCGATCTGGTCAGCGAGCACGCCAGCCCGCTCGCCGCGATCGGCGGCGTCGACGCCGGCGGGCAGAACGTGCACGTCGCCGCCCTGGCCGCGGGGCTCGTCCGGCGCGGGCACGAGGTCACCGTGCACACCCGCCGCGACGACGCCGCGCTGCCCGAGCGGGTGACCACCGACGACGGGTACGACGTCGCCCACGTCACCGCCGGCCCGGCCGAGCCGCTGCCCAAGGACGACCTGCTGGCGCACATGCCCGCCTTCGCCCGCGTGCTGCGGCACGGCTGGGCCGCGCAGCCGCCCGATGTCGTGCACGCCCACTTCTGGATGAGCGGCCTGGCGTCGGTCGAGGCGTCGGCCAGCCTGCTGCGCCCCGTGCCGGTGCTGCAGACATTCCACGCCCTCGGCTCGGTCAAGCGCCGCCACCAGGGCGACGCCGACACCTCCCCGGCCGAGCGGGTCGACCTCGAGCGCGGCCTGTGCCGCGACGTCAGCCACGTCGTGGCCACCTGCTCCGACGAGGTCTTCGAGCTGCGCCGGCTGGGCCTGGAGAGCGACCGCGTCTCGGTCGTGCCCTGCGGCGTGGACACCTCGGTGTTCACCCCGCGCGGGCCGGTGGCCCCGCGGGGTGACCGGAAGCGGCTGCTGGTCCTCGGCCGGCTCGTCGAGCGCAAGGGCCAGGACGACGCCGTGCGGGCGCTGCGTGCGGTGCCCGACGCCGAGCTCGTGGTCGTCGGCGGTCCGGCCCCGGACGCGATCGACGCCGATCCCGAGGTGCGCCGGCTGCGCGGCATCGCCGCGGAGGCGGGCGTGGCCGACCGGCTGGTGTTCGCCGGGTCCGTCGCCCGCGCCGACGTCCCCGCCTGGGTGCGCTCGGCCGACGTGGTCCTCGCCGTCCCCTGGTACGAGCCGTTCGGCATCACCCCGCTCGAGGCCATGGCCTGCGGGCGGCCCGTCGTCGCCACCGCCGTCGGCGGGCTCCAGGACACCGTCGCCGACGGCGTCACCGGTGACCTGGTGCCCCCGCGCGACCCCGAGCGGCTCGGCGCGGTGCTCGCCGCGCTGCTCGCCGACGACGACCGGCGCGCCGCCTACGGCGCCGCCGGCGTGCAGCGGGCCCGCGCCCGCTACCGCTGGGCCCGCGTCGTCGCCGACACCGAAATCGTCTACCGGCAGGTCCTCGCCCGCCGCCGCCCCGTGGAGATCGCCCGATGACCAGCATGCCGATGAGCGCGGCCCCGAACACCGCCGCCGAGGTCGTGTCCCCGGACACCTGCACCCACCTGACCGGCGCCGACCACGTCGCCTCGCTGACCGCCGCGCTGCGGTCGGTGGACGGCCAGCTGGACGTCCTCGACCGCTGGGGCCGGCTGCTCGCCGACGTGCTCTGCGGGGAGTCCCGCGGGCGCCTGCTGGCGGCGGGCAACGGCGGCAGCGCTGCACAGGCCCAGCACCTCACCGCCGAGCTGGTGGGCCGCTACCGCGCCGACCGGCCGCCGTTCTCGGCCATCTGCCTCACCGCGGAGACCTCGTCGCTGACCGCCATCGCCAACGATTACCCGGCCGACGAGCTGTTCGCCCGCCAGGTGGAGGCGCACGGACGGGCCGGCGACGTGCTGATCCTGCTGTCGACCTCGGGCCGCTCGCCCAACGCCGTCGCTGCGGCCCGCCGCGCCCGGGAGTGCGGGATCACCGTGCTGGCGATCACCGGGCCGGCGCCCAACCCGCTGGCCGCCGCCGCCGACGAGGCGGTCTGCATCGACTCGCCCTGGACGGCCACCGTGCAGGAGTGCCATCTGGTCGCCCTGCACCTGGTCTGCGCGGCGTTCGACGCCGCGGTGCTGGCCGAGCCCTCCCGGGTGCCCGCCGGCCCGACGCTGGGGGCCGCGCAGTGACGCGCCGGACGCCGCCCGCGCCCCGGCCGCTCGTCGTCGTGGGCGACGCGCTGCTCGACGTCGACCTCGTCGGCACCGCCTCGCGGCTGACCCCCGACGCCCCCGTGCCGGTGGTCGAGGACATTGAGCGGCGGGAGCGCCCGGGCGGCGCCGCCCTCGCCGCCGTCATCGCGGCGGCGGCCGCCGCCCGGGAGGTGGTGCTGGTCGCGCCACTGGACTCCGACGAGGGGGCCGAGCGGCTGCGGGCGCTGCTCGACGGCCGGGTCCGGCTGATCGCGATCTCGGCCGGCGGCGGCACCGCCGTGAAGCAGCGGGTGCGCGTGGGCGACCACTCCGTCGCCCGGCTCGACAGCGGGGCGCCCGTGGCGGTGCTGGGCGAGCTCCCGGCCGAGGCCGCCGCGGCCATCCGGGACGCCGCCGCCGTGCTGGTCGCCGACTACGGCCGGGGGACGACGGCGGACCCAGCCGTGCGCGACGCGCTGGCCGCCGCCCGCGGCCCCGTGGTCTGGGACCCGCACCCCCGCGGCGCCGACCCCGTGCCCAACGCCCGGCTGGTCACCCCCAACGGCGCGGAGGCCACCCGCGTGGCCGCCGGTGCCGGCGTGGCGGCCGACGGCTCGGGCCTGGCCGCCGTCGGCGCCCGAGCCGAGGCCCTCATCCGGCACTGGGGCGTGGGCGCGGTCGCGGTGACCCTCGGCGCCCGCGGGGCGCTGCTCTCCTACGGCTCCGGAGCGCCCATGGTGGTGCCCGCGGCCGCCGTCACCGGGGGCGACCCGTGCGGGGCGGGCGACTCCTTCGCCGCCGCCGCGGCCCTGGCGCTGGCCGACGGCGCGGTGACCGGCGAGGCGGTGGCCGCCGCGGTCGCCTTCGCCTCGGCGTTCGTGGCGCGCGGCGGGGCCTCGGCCTGGGACGCCGCCGACGGGGCAGAGCCGGACGTGGCGGCGGAGCCGGGTGCGGAGTCGGTCATCGCGCGGGTCCGCGCCGCCGGCGGCACCGTCGTCGCCACCGGCGGGTGCTTCGACCTGCTGCACCCGGGGCACGTCGCGACACTGCGGGCCGCCCGTGGCCTCGGCGACTGCCTGGTCGTGTGCATCAACTCCGACGACTCGGTGCGCCGGCTCAAGGGCCCCTCCCGGCCGCTGGTGACCGCGGCGGACCGGGCCCGGGTGCTGGAGGCGCTGGAGTTCGTCGACGCCGTCGTCGTCTTCGGGGAGGACACCCCGGCGCAGGTCCTCGACCGGTTGCGACCCGACGTGTGGGCCAAGGGTGGCGACTACGCGGGGGCCGACCTGCCCGAGGCCGAGGTGCTGCGCAGCTGGGGCGGGCAGGCCGTCGTCCTGCCCTACCTCGACGGCCACTCGACCACGGCCCTGGTCGAGCGCTCGCAGGTGTGAACGGGCAGCCGACCGCCGTCGTCCTGCGGCCGCTCGGCCTGGGGGACCTGCTCACCGGCGTGCCCGCCATCCGCGCGGTGCGGGCCGCCGTCCCCGGCCACCGGCTGGTCCTGGCGACGACGACCCCGCTGGAGCCGCTCGCCCGGCTGATCGACGCCGTCGACGAGGTGCTGCCCGCCCGCGAGCTCGAGCCCCTCGACTGGGCCGGTCCGCCGCCGGAGTTCGCCGTCGACCTGCACGGCAAGGGCCCGGCCTCGCACGTGGTCGTGGCGGACCTGGCACCCGCGCGACTGCTCACCTTCGACAGCCCCGGATACCCCGGCCCGACCTGGTACCCCGACGAGCACGAGGTCCGGCGCTGGTGCCGGCTGGTCGCCGAGGGGCTGGGGGTGGACGCCGACCCCGATGCCCTCGACCTCGCCGTCCCGGCCGTCGCCCCGCCGGTGCGGGGCGCCGCCGTCGTCCACCCGGGGGCGGCGTTCCCCGGGCGGCGCTGGCCGCCGGACCGGTTCGCCGCCGTCGCCAGACACCTGGCCGACGCCGGTCAGGACGTGCGGATCACCGGCGGCCCGGCCGAAGTGGAGCTGGCGCGGTCGGTGGCCGACCAGGCCGGGCTGGGGGACGACGCGGTGCTGGCCGGCCGCACCACGTCGCTGGAGCTGGCCGCCGTGGTCGCGGCCGCCCGCCTGGTCGTGTGCGGCGACACGGGCGTCGCGCACCTGGCCACCGCGTACCGGCGGCCCTCGGTGGTGCTGTTCGGCCCGGTGTCGCCCGCGCTGTGGGGGCCGCCGTCCCGGGCCGGGGAGCACGGGCCGCTGCACCGCGTCCTCTGGCACGGCGACGGCACCGGCGACCCCTGGGGCACCGAGCTCGACCCCGCGCTGGCGCAGATCACCGTCGACGAGGTGCTCGATGCCGTGGACGGACTCGTCGACGGCGCCTGCCCATCCCAGGCATAGGAAGCCATGCCTACGGTTCGGGCCGCCGGAACACAGGCATAGCCTCCTATGCCAGGCCGATGCCGCGGCCGGCTACTCGCGCTGGCGGAGGGCGTCGAAGAGCACCGTCTGGAGGTCGCTCTCGTCGACGGCCGAGTACGCCGCGCCCCCGGTCGCGTCGGCGATGTCCTCCAGCGCGCTCAGGTCGGCGTCCGGCCCGAGGGCGACGCCGATGACCTTGACCGGCCGGTTCGGGTCCTGCTCCTCGGCCAGCGTGCCCAGCAGGCTGTCCAGGGTGAGGCCCGCGGCGTCGTCCTCGTTGGTGCCGTCGGTGACGATCAGCACGCTGTTGACGGCCGTCGGGTCGTAGTCCTCCCGCGCGGCACGGACCGCGGCCAGCGTGGTGTCGTACAGCCCGGTCCCGCCCGGCGTGAGCCGGTCAGGGAGCGTGTCGAGCTGCTCGTCGAGGATCTCGCGTTGCACCTGCCCGTCCACCACGTCGTCCAGCTCGCGGGTGGGCACCATCTGCTCCCAGTCCCGGTCGCCGTCGAGCTGGTAGGCGAACACCCACGAGCCGAGCGCGTAGTTGTCCGGGACCAGGGAGAGCGCCGCCTTGGCCGCGTCGCGGGCCAGGGTGGCGCGGGTGCCGTCGCCGACCGGGGCCTCCATCGACTTCGAGACGTCGAAGACCGACAGGATCCGGGACGGCGCGGCGAGGCTGCTCAGCCGGGTGAGCAGCGCCTGCACCTGCGCGGCCTCCAGCGGCATCACCGCCGGGCTCGCCTCCGCGATGCCGGTGTCGGGGCCGGCGCCGGTCGGCGCTGCGCCCCCGGGTCCGCGGAAGCCGGCGTCGCGCACGGCGGTCTGCGCCTCGTCGGAGAGCAGCCGGTCGACCACGGCGTCCACGGCCTGCTGCTGCAGCCCCGTGGGCGAGCCGACCCGCAGCACCGGGTAGTCGAGCACCGGCGACCCCTCGGCCGGGTAGACCGCGACGAGGTCGGCACCCTCGGCGCCCTCGTTGAGGGCGTAGACCTCCTGCTCGCTCACCGGCACCAGCGGGGCGTCGGTGCTGCCCTCGCGGCCGGCGGCGAGGGCCTCGCTCGGCGAGAGGGCGGTGCTGCGCGCCGCGGAGAGCACGGCCTGCACCACCGCGTTGTCCGCGTCGGCGTCGTCACCCAGGGCGGTGCGCACGGCGGCGAGCGCGGAGATGGCCTCGGCGCTGGCGGCCAGGTCGGGCACCGCGAGCGGCCGGCCGGTGCCGAGGGCCTCGGCCCAGCCGGGCGCGGTCTCGGCCCAGCCGAGGTCGTCGGCCACCGCGGCGCTGGTGCCCAGGACCACCGGGGACACCGCCATCGAGCCGGCCTGCTCCAGCTCGGCGGAGGCGACGCGGGCCGCCCACAGGCGGGAGTCGGGGACCCACACCTCGGGGAGAGCGTCCTCGGCCAGCGCGCCGAGGGCGCCGGCTGTCTGCAGCGGCTCCTGGGCGGTCACCTCGACGTCGACGCAGACGTCGCCGTCAGGTGACTCCAGGCCGGTCAGCAGCTCCTCGGTCAGCTCGCCGAGCTCCGGGGCGACGGCGACGTCGACGGTCGCGCGCTCGCAGCCCCCGCTCGCCGTGAGCCACCAGGCGAGGCCGCCGAGCACCAGCACCACCGCCAGGCCTGCGGCGATGAGGACGGGTGGCACCGTGCGGCGCTGGGTGGTGTGCTCGGCGTGGCGGCCCATGCTCGCTCTCTGTGGTCGACTCGGGGGATCGCGGCTCCCCTGAGCGCGCTGGCTCCAGAGTAGATGTGAAGTGGGTCGCTCCGGGGTGACTCTCGTCGCACGCGTGGCGACGGAGCGTCAGACCGCCTGGGTCGTCGCGGCGGTGCGCCGGGCGGCGAACCAGTCGACGGTGCGGCGGAGCCCCTCCTCGGACGGCACCCGGGGCTGCCAGCCCAGCAGCTGCTCGGCGAGCGCGGTGTCGGGGCGGCGCACCTTGGGGTCGTCGACCGGCAGGTCGATGTGCTCGACGGGGGAGTCGGAGCCGGTGAGCTCGACGATCCACCGGGCCAGGCGCAGCATGGACAGCTCGTCGGGGTTGCCGATGTTCACCGGGCCGGCGTGGCCGGAGAAGGCCATCGCCAGGATCCCGGCCACCGTGTCGTCGACGTAGCAGATCGAGCGGGTCTGCGAGCCGTCGCCGGCGACGGTGAGCGGCCGGCCGTCCAGCGCCTGGTTGACGAAGGCGGGGATCGCGCGACCGTCGTCGGCGCGCATCCGGGGGCCGTAGGTGTTGAAGATCCGCACGATGCCGGTGTCGGTGCCCTTCGACGTCCGGTACGCGGTGGTCATCGCCTCGCTGAACCGCTTGGCCTCGTCGTAGACCCCGCGCGGGCCCACCGGGTTGACGTTGCCCCAGTACGCCTCGGTCTGCGGGTGCTGGAGCGGGTCGCCGTAGACCTCGGACGTCGAGGCGAGCACGTAGCGGGCGCCCTTGTCGTGGGCCAGCCCGAGGGTGTGCAGGGTGCCGAGGCTGCCCACCTTCAGGGTCTCGATCGGCATCTTGAGGTAGTCGATGGGGCTCGCGGGGGAGGCGAAGTGCAGCACCAGGTCCACCGGACCGGGCACGTGCACGTAGTCGGTGACGTCGCAGCGGACGAGCCGGAACCCAGGGTGCTCCATCAGGTGCACGACGTTCTCGGGGGAGCCGGTCAGGAAGTTGTCGAGGCAGACGACCTCGACCCCGCGCTCCAGCAGCTGCTCGCACAGGTGCGACCCCAGGAACCCGGCGCCCCCCGTGACTACCGCCCGGCGGATCGTCCGCGCCTCGCGTACCGGCCCCTCGACCATCGCTGCCTCCTCGTCCGCGCACCGCCGGTGGCGCGCACCGTGCGGCCCGTACCCGGAGATCAACATCGCACACACTTCGGCCTCGAAGTGTTCGTGCCGGTGTCGCGACCCCGGGACGACGAACGGGCCGCCGGCCTCCCGAGGGAGACCGGCGGCCCGCCGGATGTACTGCCCCCCCGGCCCGTGCGAGCCGGGGGAGGGGTGCCCCGTCAGGGGCCGGACGGATCAGTCGACGACCGACTCCTCGTCCGGGATGGCGTTCGTCGGCGGGGTCGCCGGCTCACCGTCGAACTCCTCGATCGGGGCGTCGCCGATGTCGGTCGTGCGGACCTCCTGGACGACCTCCGAGCCGTTGCCGACGATGCGCTCGATGGTCATGCCGCTGGTGCCCATGTGGCTGTCCTCGGAGTAGCGGAACGGCGCGAACACCGGGCCCTCCCACTCGCCACCGGCGGTCTCGATGGCCTCGACCAGGCCCTCGCGGGTCGGGTTCTGGCCGGCCGCCTGCAGCGCCTGGGTCGTGGTGTAGGCCTGCGCCATGCCGTAGATGCGGTAGTTGGTGAGCTCGCCCTCGCCACCGCACTCGTCCCAGATGCGCTGGAACTCCTGCACCCACGGGTTGTCGGTCTGGTCCACGGTCGGCAGGTAGCCGGTGGTCAGCGCGCCGTCCAGCAGGGCCGCGTCGCTCACCGCGCCCTCGCTGAAGCGGTTGAGCAGGCCGCCGACCAGCGTCGGGTCCGAACCCACGTTGGAGTAGAACCACTGCGGGTCGTAGCCGAGCTGCAGCGCGGTCAGCTGCGACAGCGCGGTGTAGCTGGGCACGTTGAAGCCGACGACGAAGTCGGCACCGGCGGCCTGCAGCGCCGCGATCTGCGGGCCGACGTTGGTGTTGCCCGGCGTGTACCGCTCGGCCGCGACGATCTGGTCGTCGATGTACTGCCGGATGCCGGCCTCGCCGTCCTCGCCGAAGTCGTCGTCCTGGAGGAAGAGCCCGACCTGCGCGTCCGGGAAGTTCTCGGCGATGTACTCGCCGATGATCTTGCCCTCGCTCATGTAGTCGGTCTGCCACCCGAACGACATCGGGTAGGTCTCCGGGTCGTCGCCCCACATCAGCGAGCCCGAGGAGACGAACAGGTCGGGGACGCCCTCGTCGTTGAGGAAGTCGACCACGGCGCTGTGGGTGGGGGTGCCCAGGCCGCTGATCATCGCGAAGATCTCGTCCTCGAGGACGAGCTCGTTGGTGACCTGGCTGGTCTGGGTCGGGTTGTAGGCGTCGTCGCGGAAGACCCAGTCGATCTCCCGGCCGTTGACGCCGCCCTCCTGGTTGAGGCAGTTGAAGTAGGCGTCGATGCCGGTGGGGATCTCGCTGTAGCCGGGAGCGGCCACACCGGTCAGCGGGTAGTGCGCGCCGAGCTTGATCGAGGTCTCGGTGACGCCGATGTCGGAGGCCTCGTTCTCGCCCCCACCACCACCGCTGCTGGAGCCGCCACCGCTGTCATCGCTGCCGCCACAGGCGGCGACGGTGGAGGCGACGGTGGCCGCGGCGA
Source organism: Blastococcus sp. SYSU DS0619 (assembly GCF_054051035.1). Classification (NCBI taxonomy): domain Bacteria; kingdom Bacillati; phylum Actinomycetota; class Actinomycetes; order Geodermatophilales; family Geodermatophilaceae; genus Blastococcus; species Blastococcus sp. SYSU DS0619. The sequence goes on from NZ_JBJHAM010000010.1 coordinate 97,254, forward strand.
TGGCGGTCATGAGTCGACGGGAGGATCTGGACAACAGTTCTCCTCTGGTGCGGCCCGGGCATCGGTGCCCGGGAGTATGGGTGAGGTGGAGCGGCCGGTCGTGGCGGGTCGAGGGGGTCGCCCTCACCCCCTGCTGCTCGCGCCGGTGGCGCCGGCCTGAGCCATCGCCCGCTTGGCCTTGCGGGTCATCCAGCGGAGGCGGATGGTCCCCACGAAGCCGGCCGGGACGAAGATCATCACCACGATCAGCACGACGCCGTAGACGAACGGCGCCAGCTGGGCGGCCTCGGTCTGGTCGAGTCCGAGGTCGCCGCCGAGGTTGGTGACGAACGGCGGGAGGAAGACGAGCAGCGCCGAGCCGAGCAGCGCGCCGGTGAGGCTGCCCAGCCCGCCGATGACGATCGCGGTGAGCAGCGCCAGCGAGAGCACGATGGTGAAGCCGCTCGGGGCGGCGAGGCGGACGACGATGGCCAGCACGCCACCGGCCAGCCCGGCCGCGGCGGCGCTGACGACGAACGCCAGCACCCGCCAGGCGCCGAGGTTGATGCCGGCCAGCTCGGCGGCCACCTCCTGGTCGCGCACCGCCCGCCAGGTGCGCCCGATCCGGCTGCGGATCAGGTTGGCCAGGAAGAAGTAGGTGAGGAGCAGGCAGATCGCGCCGACGTAGGCCAGCCACTTGGTGCTCGAGGCGTTGTTGCCCGAGACCGCGTCGATGAAGCTCCCGAACCACTCCGGGGCCTGCGGGGCGCGCACCCGCATGCCCTGCTCGCCGCCGAAGATGTCGTGGAAGTAGATCGCCAGACCGGGCAGGCCGACGGCGAGGGCGAGGGTCGCACCGGCCAGGTACGGGCCGTGCAGCCGGGCGGCGGCCACCCCGACCAGCGCGCCGATGGCGGTCGCCACGACGATCGCGGCCAGCAGGATCACCGGCAGCGGGAGCGGCTCGTCGGCGTCGAGGAGCAGCGCCGTGGTGTAGGCGCCGGCCGCCATGAGCGCACCGTGGCCGAGCGAGATCTGGCCGTTCATCCCGGTGAGCACGGTGAGCCCGCCGGCGGCGATGGCGTAGTACGTCAGGGTCGCCAGCTGCGAGTTCTGGAACGGGCTGGTCAGCTCCAGCACCGCCACCGCCAGCACGGCGCACACGGCCAGCACCAGCAGGTGGCGCAGCAGCGTGGACTGCGGCAGGAACGATCGGCCGGCCTTCGCGGGGCCCGAGGGGGCGTCGCCCCCGGCGGTCGCCTTGACGGGCGCGTCGTCGCTGGCCTTGCCGGCGGTGCCGGTGGATGCCGGGCTCTGCAGGTCGCTCATGGTCATGCCCTCCGAGCCGTGGTGCTGCTGAACAGGCCGCCGGGTCGCACCAGCAGCACGACGATGAGGATGACCAGGGCGGAGATGTTGACCAGCGCGCTGCCACGCGGGGCGTAGCCGCTCACGTAGCTCAGCGCCAGGCCCAGGATCAGCCCACCGACGATCGCGCCGACCGGCGAGTCGAGGCCGCCGATGATCGCGGCGACGAAGCCGAACACGATCAGTGCGTCCATGTAGGCGGGCCAGACGAACGTGCCGCCGGCGATGAGCAGGCCCGCCAGCGAGCCGACGACGGCGGCCAGTCCCCAGCCGAGGGTCAGCATGCCGCCGACCTTGACACCGAGGAGCCGGGCGACCTCCTGGCTGAAGGCCGAGGCGCGCATGGCCAGGCCGATCCGGGTGAACCGGAACAGCGCGACCAGCAGCGCCATGGTCAGCAGCACCGAGCCGATGATGTAGAGGCTGGTCGGCGTGAGCGGGATCGTGGTGTCACCGATCTCGAAGCCGCGGACCCCGAACGGCGTGGGGAACGACTGGAACGACGAGCCGAAGATGATCGCGATGAGCGCCTGGATGGCGACGAACAGACCCAGGGTCACGATGACGGCGTTGAGCTCGGGGCCGCCCTCCACGGGGCGGATGATCACCCGCTCGACGATCGCGCCCAGGAGGAAGCCCGAGAGCAGTGCGACGATCAGCGCCACCCAGTAGGACTGGCCGGCCTGGATCAGCGCCAGGGCGATGAACGTGGTGGCCGCGGCCATCGAGCCCTGGGCGAAGTTGACGATGCGGGTGGAGCGCCAGATGAGCACCAGGGCCAGGGCGAAGGCCGAGTAGATCATGCCCTGGGTCAACCCGGTGAGGGTCACGTTGACGAAGTAGTCCACGGAGGAGGAAGCCTTCCTGGCAGTGCGGGGAGGGTCAGAAACCGAGGTAGGCGTGCCGGAGGTCCTCGTCGGCCATCAGCGTGCGGGCGGAGTCGGTGACGACCACCTTGCCGAGGTTGAGGACGACGCCGACATCGGCGACCGACAGGGCGCTGCGGGCGTTCTGCTCCACCAGCAGCACCGACAGGTTCTCCGAGTCGACCAGCTTGCGGAGCAGCCCGAAGATCTGCGCGACGATGCGCGGGGCCAGGCCGAGGGAGGGCTCGTCGAGCAGCAGGACCCGCGGCTTGGCCAGCAGCGCCCGGCCGATGACGAGCATCTGGCGCTCGCCGCCGGAGAGCGTGTGCGCGGCGTTGTTCTTGCGCTCGGCGATGCGCGGGAAGAGGTCGTAGACCCGGTCGAACTCCTCCTTGCCGACCTTGCCGCGGAACAGCGCGCCGACCCGCAGGTTCTCCTCGACGGTGAGCTCGGAGATCACGCCGCGGCCCTCGGGGACGTGCGCCATCCCCTTGCCGACCATGGCCTCGACCGGCGCCTTGGTGATGTCCTCGCCGTCGAGGACCACGCGGCCGGAGACCGGGCGGACCAGGCCGCTGATCGTGCGCAGCAGCGTCGTCTTGCCGGCGCCGTTCGCACCGAGGACGGCGGTGATGCGCCCGGCCTCGGCCGACAGGGAGACGCCGTCGAGCGCGCGGACCGGCCCGTAGGTGGAGGTGAGGCCCTCCACCTCGAGCAGGCGGGTCGTGGTCGCGGTGCCGCCGGTCGCGGAGCCGCCGGTGGCGGAGACCGCCGTGCTGCCGTGGGTCTCAGGCATGGGTACGTCCTCCGTCGGCGTGGGTCAGCTCGTCGGCGTCGGCCCCGGGGTCGACGGCGTCGCCGAGGTAGGCCTCGGTGACCGCCGGGTCGGCCTGGACCTCCGCGGGGGTGCCGGCGGCGATCTGCTTGCCCGAGTCGAGGACGGTGATCTGGTCGCAGACCCGCATGACCAGGTCCATGTGGTGCTCGACCAGGAGCACGCTCATCCGGCCGACGACCGAGCGGATCAGGTCGCCCAGCTCGTTCATCTCGTCCTCGGAGAGGCCGCTGGCGGGCTCGTCGAGCAGCAGCAGCTCCGGCTCGGAGACCAGCGCCCGGGCCAGCGCGACCCGCTTCTGCACCGGGTAGGGCAGCGAGCCGGGGTAGCGGCCGGCGTACTGCTCGGCGTTCAGCTCGGTCAGCGCCCGCATCGCCCGCTCGCGCAGCGCCCGCTCGTCCTTGTCGGACGTGGGCAGGGCCACCAGCGCCGAGAAGAAGCCGGCGCGCGCGTGGCGGTGTGCACCGACCATGACGTTCTCCAGCACGGTCATGCCGGGGAACAGGCCCACGCCCTGCAGGGTGCGGGCGATGCCCAGGGAGGTGAGCTTGCTGGGCTGGAGCTTGCGCATCTCCTCGCCGCGCCAGACGATCCGGCCCGACGTCGGGCGGACCAGGCCGCAGGCGACGTTGAACAGGGTGGTCTTGCCGGCCCCGTTGGGGCCGATCAGCCCGTGCACCTGGCCCGGCTCGACGGTCACCGACACGTCGGTGAGGGCCAGCACGCCGCCGAAGGCGACGTTGATCCCGGTCATCTCGAGCCGGGCCGTGGGCGGTGATTCGTGCGTTCGCTGGCTGCCGGTCGGCTGCGCCAAGGGGCCCACTGCTCCTCTGCATCGGCGAGGTCACCACCCCAGAGCAGGGCGGCGACGGTCGGGTCGCGAGTACGTCCCGCTGAGAGTGCACGGCCGTGTCGGCGGTCACAATGGGCGCACCGCACAGCGATCGCGAGATCGGGTTGTGCTGTGTGTCCCACGTCTCGCGCGGCGGGACGGAGGGTGTACGCGGCCGCCGGGGAACCTGGTGGGAACCTGGCGGGACGGGACCGGTGAGGGCTCGCCGACGGCCGCCGGGTCGCGGGGCCGGCGTCGATTGGGTCACGACTGTGCCGGGCCGACACTCCTCTCCTGTGTTCGCACTCACAATGGGCTGATCGCACAGTGATGTGCGTCCCGTGTTGTGCTGTCAGCGGCGACGTCAGGAGGAGGTGATCACGTGCAGCCCTTCCGCCCGGAGGTGGCGACCCGGCTCGCGATGCTGGCGCCCCGGCTGATGGACCAGCTCGACGCGATGACCGACCGGATGGTCGACGTCCTGGCCCGCACCGAGCCGGCCTACCGGGAGCTCGTCGAGCAGTCCGAGCAGGACGTGCGGACCTCGACGCGGTCCAACCTGGAGAGCGGGCTGCGCTCGCTGATGGCCGCGGCCGCCGGCACGGGCACCCTCCACCTGGCCTCGGCGCGGGCGGTGGGCCGCCGGCGGGCGGCGCAGGGCGTTCCGCTGGAGGCGGTGCTGCGGGCCTACCGCCTCGGTGGGCAGGTGACCTGGGAGGCGCTGCTCGCGGTCTCCCGCGACGGCACTGGGCAGCACGACACCCTGCTGCTGGAGGTCGCCGGCTCGGTGTGGCGCACCAACGACGCGGAGTGCGCCGCCGTCGCCGAGGGCTACCGGGAGGAGCAGCGGCGGCTCGACGGCGTCGACGACCAGGCCCGGCAGCAGGCGCTGGACGGCCTGCTGGAGGGCCGCGGGAGCGACCCCGCCTTCGTGCGCAGCGCCGCGGAGATGCTGGCCATGCCGCTCGCCGGGCGACTCATGGCGGTCGTCGCGCTGCCGGGTCCCGACGGTGCACCCGGGCTCGGCGCCCCCGGCGAGATGCTGCTCAAGCGCGGCGTGCGGTCGGTGTGGGGCGCCCGCGGTGACGCCCAGGTGGGCGTGGTGGTGCTCGCCGCCGTCCGGCCCGGGGACCTGCTCACGTTGCTGCGGGGGGCCGCGACCGGCCCGGTCGGGGTCTCCGACGTCGTGGTGGGTGCGGCCGCGCTCGGTGCGGCCTACCGGCTGGCCGAGACGGCGGTGCGCACCCTGCCGGCCGGCGCGAGCCGGGTGGTCAGCATCGACGACCGGCTGCCCGAGGCGCTGCTGAGCAACTCGCCCGAGATCAGCTCCCGGCTGGTGGGACAGTCGCTCGGCGGGCTGCTGGAGCTGCCCGAGGACGAGCGCGACGTGCTGCTGGACACGCTGGCGGCCTTCCTGGCCACCGACGGGTCACCGACCCGCGCCGCCGACGCCCTGTACTGCCACCGGAACACCGTGATGCACCGGCTGCGGCGGATCGAGTCGGTGACCGGCCGGAAGGTGACCGACCCCCGGTCGCGGCTGCTGTGGCAGCTGGCGCTGCTGGGCACCGAGCACGGGGAGCCGGCCCGCCGTTCCGCGTAGCCGGTACCTCCTACTGGAGGTAGTTCTCCACCTGCTGCTCCGGGCGGACCTCGGCCTCGTCCGGGTCCTCGGCGTACTGGCGCTTGGCGCGGCGCTGCCGCAGCAGGTCCCAGCACTGGTCGAGGTCGGCCTCGAGCTTGCTCATGCGGGCCCGCGTCTCGTCGGTGTGCTCGCTGCTGTCACGCAGCTTGTGCTCCTCGTCCACCAGGGTGTGGATGCGCTGCAGAAGGTCGTCCTCGTTCATGCCCCGGTCCGTGCCCGGGGAAGCGGGCGCGAAACCGGGGCGGCGGTCACCCCTCGCCCGGCACCCAACCCTCGACGAAGGCGGCCAGCCGGCGGTGCACCGCCCCGCCGGCGCGGCCGAGGGCGAGCAGGGCCGCGCGCTCCAGCGGCACACGGACGGTGCGCCGGCCGGCCGGGCGGGTGGCCACGGCGTGACCCGCGGCGACGAGCTCCGGCCAGGGACGGGAGAGCTGGGCCCGGACCCGGTCCAGCGCGGCGCCGGTCGGCCCCGCGTTGCCCTCGACCATCGCGGTCACGAGGCCGGGGTCGCTGCCGATCACCCGGGTGCCGTCGCGGAAGCTGCCCGCGGCCAGCGCGAGGGCGAGCGGGCCGGCGTCGGCGGCCGCGGCGGCGAGGGCGGCGGCCAGCAGGTGCGGGACGTGGCTGATCGCGGCGACGGCGTCGTCGTGCTCGGCGGCGGTCACCGGCACCACCTCCGCGCCCACCGCGAGCGCCACCTCGGCGACGCGCAGCCACCGCGGCAGCTCCGTGTCCGGCTCCAGGCACAGCGCCCAGCGGGCGCCGGCGAACAGCGCGGGGTCGGTGGCGCCGTGGCCGGAGCGCTCGGTGCCGCACATGGGGTGGCCGCCGACGAAGCGCCGTCCCAGGGTGCGGCCGAGGGCGTCGAGCACCGGCACCTTCACCGAGCCCAGGTCGGTCACCGTCGCGTCGGGGTCGACGGCCAGCCCGTCGAGGGCCGTCGCCATCGCCGGCAGGGGCACGGCGAGGACGACGACGCCGGAGAGCTCGCGGGTGATCCGGACACCCCGCGCGGCCGCTGCGTCACGGGCGGCCGGGTCGACGTCCCAGCCGGAGACCGGGCGCCCGGCGGCGGCCAGCGCGGCGGCCAGCGAGCCGCCCAGCTGGCCCAGCCCCACCACGCCGACCGGGGGAGCGGGCATGGTCGGGACCGGGAAGGACGGCCCCCCACCGGTGGGTGTGCCCCCGGGACGTGCGGCGTCGGCCATGATCAGAGGCTATGACGCCGACCTGCCCGCTCCTGCCGCCCCTCGCGCCATGACGCCCCGTTCGTTCCTGCTGACCCCGGAGCTCGCGGAGTACGTCCGCGCCTCCTCCGACCCGGTCGACGAGGTGATGGCCGACCTGATCCGGGAGACCGCGGAGATGGCCGCGCGCGGCGAGGCCCCGGACACGATGCAGATCGCCCCCGAGCAGGGCGTGCTGATGCGGCTGCTCACCACCGCGATCGGCGCCCGCACGGCGATCGAGATCGGCACGTTCACCGGGTTCTCCGCGCTCTGCATCGCGCGGGGCCTGCCCGAGGACGGGTCGCTGCTGTGCCTGGACCGCAGCGAGGAGTGGACGGCGGTCGCCCGGCGCCACTGGGAGCGGGCGGGGGTGGCCCGGCGGATCGAGCTGCGCATCGGCGACGCCCTGACCTCGCTCCGGGAGCTGCCGGGGGAGGAGACCTTCGACCTGGCGTTCGTGGACGCGGACAAGACCGGCTACGCCGCCTACGTCGAGGAGCTGCACCCCCGGGTGCGGCGCGGCGGCGTGGTGCTCCTGGACAACACGCTGCGGTCCGGGGGCGTGCTCGACCCGCGCAGCGAGTCCGACCGGGCGCTGGCCGAGCTGAACGCCGCCCTGGCCGCCGATCCGCGGTGGGAGACGGCGCTGCTGCCGCTCGCCGACGGCCTGACCCTGCTGCGCAAGCGATGAGCGAGGGCGCGCCGGCGGGTCCGGCCAGCTACGCGGTGCGGGTCGCCCGGGTCGACTCCCGGTGGAAGGTGGAGCTGCTCGCGGCCGACGCCGGTGACGAGCTCCCGGTGCTCGAGCGGGCCCTGGGCGAGCCCGGCGCCGGGGGATGGCCGCCGCCGATCGTGCTCGTCGTCGACTCGCGGCTGTACTTCGTGGCGCTGCGGCACGGCCCCGGTGGCATGGTGCGGGCGCTGATCTCCGACGCGACGATGCTCGAGTGGGTGCTCGCCGCCGAGGTGGTGGAGCGCTACGGGATCGGCGTCGACACCGAGGGCGCCTTCGACGACGACGAGACCGGCTGGCCCGGCGGCGACCTGGACCTGTTCGCCGACGACGGGCTGCCGGCCGAGGAGCTGAGACCGATCGTGACCGCCGACGACCTGTGGGCCGACGAGATGGTGGCCCGGATCGCCACCCGGCTGGGCTTCGCCGACGAGCTGGCCGCGGCGGTGGCCCCGTGACGGTCTCGGCGGTGGTGTTCGACCTGGGCGGGGTGATCACCGAGAGCCCGATGACCGCGTTCGCCGCGTACGAGCGCGAGGCGGGGCTGCCCGAGGGTCTCATCCGGCAGCTGAACTCGACCGATCCCGACACCAACGCCTGGGCCCGGTACGAGCGCAACGAGCTCGACGTCGCCGGGTTCTCCGCCGCGTTCGAGGCCGAGGCCGCCGCGCTGGGCCACCGCATCGACGCCTCCCGCGTGCTGGCCGGGCTGCAGGGGGAGCTGCGCCCGGCGATGGTCGACGCGGTGCGCCGGCTGCGCGAGGCGGGTCTGCCGGTGGGCCTGCTGTCGAACAACGTGGCGCCGATGGAGCGGACCGGCCGGCTCGGCGACCTGCTCGGCCTGTTCGACGCGATCGTCGAGTCGTCGACCGAGGGGGTGCGGAAGCCGGAGCCGGAGATCTACCGGCGGGCGCTGGACCGGCTGTCCGAGGCGGTCGGCCGCCGGATCGAGGCGGCCGACTGCGCCTACCTCGACGACCTGGGCATCAACCTCAAGCCGGCCCGCGCGCTGGGCTTCTCGACGATCAAGGTCGTCGACCCGGCGGTCGCGCTGGCGGAGCTGTCCGAGCTGGTCGGCTTCCCGCTGGACGACGCCGCGTGAGCCGGTCCCGGTACCTGTACCTCGGACGGTCCGTCTCTGCCCACCTGTGCTGGGCAGAGACGGACCGTCGTCGGAAGTCCTCGTGACCGAGGACCTCGACGCCGCGATGGGACGGGCGCTCGAGCTGGCCGCGGCTGCGGAGGGCTGGGGCGACACCCCCATCGGCGCCGTCGTCCTCGGGCCGGACGGCGCGGTGCTCGCCGAGGCCGCCAACGAGCGGGAGAAGCGGGGCGACCCCACGGCGCACGCCGAGGTGCTCGCGCTGCGGGCCGCCGCGCAGGTGCACGGCGACGGCTGGCGGCTGGGCGGCTGCACCCTGGTGGTGACGCTCGAGCCCTGCACGATGTGCGCCGGGGCGAGCGTGCTGGCGCGGGTCGACCGGGTGGTCTACGGCGCCGACGACCCGAAGGCCGGGGCGGCGGGATCGCTGTGGGACGTGGTCCGCGACCGGCGCCTCAACCACCGGCCCCAGGTCACCGGCGGGGTCCGCGGCGAGGAGTGCGGCGCGCTGCTACGTGCCTTCTTCCGCCGCCAGCGGGGCCTGTAGTCTCTTCGGCGGTGGCGTGTCCGAGCGGCCGAAGGAGCACGCCTCGAAAGCGTGTGAGGTGCAAGCCTCCGTGGGTTCAAATCCCACCGCCACCGCCAGCTGACGACGGCGGCGCCCCTGCGGGCGCCGCCGTCGTGCTGTGTGAGCCACCTCGCACCGCTGCCAGGGAACTGGCAGCCGGGCCACAGGTCTCCTGAGCATTTCGCCTCCACTGTGTCGACGCCGCCGTTACGGCATGCAACCTTTCGACACTGCGGAGCGACGAATGTTCTTCACCTACCTGCGGCGCGAGCTGCGCCAGCGACGCCGGCAGTCCCTGCTGGTCGCGCTCGGACTCGGCCTGGCGATCGCGCTGGTCATCACCGTCACCTCGGTGACCGCCGGCGTGGGCGACGCGCAGGACGAGGTCCTGGAGTCCGTCTACGGCGTCGGCACCGACATCACCGTGAGCACGCAGCCCCAGCGCCCCGACGCGGCCGCCGAGGGCGGCGGGACGGCGGGCGGTCCGCCCACCTTCCAGTTCGACCAGGAGGGCACGGAGGCCGCCGGCGGTGGCCGCTCGTTCGACCAGGACCAGCTGCGGACCTCCGGCGCCACGATGGACGCCGCCGCGGTCGAGACAGTGGCCGGCATCGACGGGGTGAGCGCCGTCGCGGGGACGCTGAGCATGACGAGCACCAGCTTCACCGGGGAGATCCCCGACTTCGGCAGCGGGCAGATGCCCGCCCCCGGCAGCGCGGAGGACGGCGCGGCGACCGGCCCGGGCAGCGGTGGCTCCTTCAGCGTCACGAGCATCGACATCGAGGGCGTCGACCTCACCGCCGAGGCCGTCGGCCCGCTGAGCTCCACGACGCTGGACGAGGGCCGAGCCCTCACCGCGTCCGACGCCGGTGCCCAGGTCGCCCTCGTGGACGCCACCTACGCGACCGAGAACGACGTCGCCGTCGACGGGACGGTCAGCCTCGGGGGGGCCGACTTCACCGTGGTCGGCATCGTCTCCTCCGCCTCGGCGTCGGCCACCACGGCCGCCGACGTCTTCGTCCCCCTGGACACCCTGCAGACGCTCGCCGAGCAGAGCGGTCAGGTCTCGACCCTCTACGTGCAGGCCGCCTCCGCCGACGTGATCGAGGAGGTGCAGACCGCGATCGAGACCGCTCTCCCCGACGCCACCGTCAGCACCGCCGACGACCTGGCCGGCGAGGTGTCCGGCTCGCTGTCCAGCGCCTCGGACCTCGCTCGCACGCTCGGCACCTGGCTGGCCGCCCTGGTCCTGCTCGCGGCCTTCGTGCTCGCGATCCTCTTCACGCTCTCCGGCGTGAGCCGGCGGGTCCGTGAGTTCGGCACGCTCAAGGCGCTGGGCTGGCGCAGCCGCCGCGTCGTCGGCCAGGTGATGGGCGAGTCGCTCGCCCAGGGCCTGCTCGGCGGCGCCGTCGGTCTGGCGCTCGGCCTCGGCGCGGTCCTGGTGATCAACCTCGTCGCGCCGGAGCTCTCCGCCACGGTGGCCGCCTCCGGTGCCGGTGCCGGCGCGGGTGGTCGGCCGGGCGGCTTCGGCGGTCCGGGGGGCGAGGCGGCGGACGCCGCGTCGGCGGTCGCGGTGACCCTCTCCGCCCCGGTCACGGTGACCACCGTGCTCCTGGCCGTGGCGATCGCCGTCCTCGGTGGGCTGCTGGCGGGCGCGGTCGGTGGCTGGCGTGCCTCGCGCATGCGCCCGGCGGAGGCGTTGCGCAGTGTCGCCTGAGCCCGCCGCCCCGACCCTGCCCCTTCCCACTCCGCCGGACCCGGAGGTCCCCATGTACGTCCTGAGCCAGACCGCGAAGCGCTACACCACGAAGAAGGGCGCCGTCGACGCCCTGCGCGACGTCGATCTCACGATCGGCGCCGGCGAGATGGTCGCCGTCCAGGGGCCGACGGGCGGGGGGAAGTCCACCCTCCTGCAGCTGCTGGGGGCGCTGGACCGGCCGACGTCCGGGTCGATCACCCTCGACGGGCAGGAGCTCTCGGGCCTGGACGAGGGCGGGCTCACCGCGCTGCGCGCACGCACCATCGGGTTCGTGTTCCAGGGCTTCAACCTGGTGCCGACGCTCACCGCGCAGCAGAACGTCGAGACCGGGCTCGTCCCGCTGGGCGTGCCCGCCCAGGAGCGGGCCGAGCGCGCGGCCAGGGCGCTGGCCGACGTCGGGCTGGACGACCGCGCCGGCCACCTGCCCTCGGAGCTCTCCGGCGGTCAGCAGCAGCGGGTCGCGCTCGCCCGTGCGCTGGCCAAGGGGCCGCGGGTGCTCCTCGCGGACGAGCCCACGGGCAACCTCGACGAGCAGACCCGGGACGAGATCATGGAGCTGCTCGAGCACCACTGGCGGGAGTCCGGCCTCACCGTGGTGATCGTGACCCACGACTCGGCGGTGGCCCGGCGGGCACAGCGCCGGCTCTGGATCAAGAAGGGTGCGCTGACCGAGCGGACGTGACCACCGCGGGGCCGGGACAGGGCGGCTCAGGCGGGGAAGTCGCTGTCCAGGACGAGCTGCCCGTCCCGGACCAGGAACGTGAACACGTGCGGCCCGGTCTCGCGGCTCCCGTCGGCGTAGCGCAGCTCCATGGTGGCGGTCGCCGTGGTCTGCCCGTCCGCCGCCTCGATGTCGCTGAGCCGCACGTCCTCGAACTGGTCCCAGTAGCGGACGTAGCCGTCCCGGCTGATGTTGGCGCGCAGCGTCGGGCCGGTGCGCTCCCACGCCTCGGCCGGGTCCCGGATCACCAGCCGGTGGTAGTCCCGGAGGAAGTCGCGGACGTTCTCCTCGGCGAGCGGGTCGTCGCGGTCCTCGTCGTCGCCGTCGCCCTCGTTGCCGTTGCCGTTGCCGTTGCCGTCCCCGTCCTCCTCGTCGTCCCCGCCGTCCTCGGCGGGCGGGGGGACGACGGGCGCCGGGGGCGGCTCCTCCGGCACCGTCTCCGTGGGCACCGGCTCCTCGCTGGAGGGGGCCGCCTCGGAGGTCGCCGCCGTGGGGGACGCGGCCGTGTCGTCCGGGTCCCGGTCGCCGGAGGTGGCCAGCCATCCCCCGAGCACACCCAGCAGCACGACGGCGACGACGCCGGCGACCACCCACGCTCCCCGGCGCCGTCCGCGGCGGCCGGCCGGCGCGGGACCGGGTGCGGGGGCCGCCCCCGCGGCGGCGGCCCGGGCCGGAGGTGCCGGGGGCACGGGGGTGCGCGCGGCGGGCGGGACGGGCGTGCGGGCGGCCGGCGGGATCGGGGTCGGGGTCGCCGTGGCGGCGAACACCGCCGTGCCGGCGGGCCCGGACGAGGGACGCAGGGCGGTGCGGGCCAGCAGCACCGTCGTCGTGTCGCCGTCCCGGCCGGCGGCCAGCCGGGCCAGCTCGTCGCGCACCTCCGTCATGGGCGGGCGCGCGGCCGGGTCCTCGGCGAGCATCCGCAGCAGCGGTTCGGTGAGCGCCCCGGCGCGGTGCGGCGGAGTGATCCGGCCGGCCGCGACCCGGTGCAGCATGCCGAGGGCGTTGTCCTCCATGCCGAACGGCGGGATGCCCTCCAGACAGGTGTAGAGGGTGGCGCCGAGGGAGAAGACGTCGCTGGCCTCGGTCATCTCCTGCCCCTGGGCGACCTCCGGTGCGAGGAAGGCCGGGGTGCCGGTGATCTGGCCGGTCTGGGTGAGGGTGACGTCGCCGCGGGCGTGCGAGATCCCGAAGTCGGTGATCTTGACCAGGCCGGCGACGCGGCCGCCCTCCCCGATGAGGATGTTGGCCGGCTTCACGTCCCGGTGGACGATCCCGGCCGCGTGCGTGGCGGCCAGCGCGTCGGCGACCTGCGCGCCGATCTGCGCGACGAGGGCGGCGGGCAGCACGCCCTCGGTGCCGAGCACCTCCGCCAGGCTGCGGGAGGGCAGGTACTCCATCACCAGCCAGGGCGCCCCGCCCTCGAGGGCCACGTCGTAGACGGAGATCGCGTGCGGGTGGCTGAGCCGGGCGGCGATCCGGCCCTCGCGCAGCGCCCGCTGGCGCTGCTCGTCGATCTGCTTCTCGTCGGCGCCCAGCGGCGAGAGCACCTGCTTGACCGCGACCTGCCGGCCCAGCAGCTCGTCCCGCGCCAGCCAGACGGTGCCCATCCCACCGCCGCCGACCTCGGACTCCAGCCGGTAGCGGCCGGCGACGAGCCGGCCGGGACCGGTGACGGGACGGGTCATCGACGGGCGTCCGGCGGGCTCAGACGGTGGAGGGCGCGCCGTACCGGCGCGCGTACTCCTCACGAGCGCCCTCGGGGAGGACGTCGTAGAGCTCGCCGAGCTCCGTGTGCGCCTCGGGCGCGAGGTCGTCGAAGAGCTGCCGCCACGTGGGCGGGTCGTCGTAGCTGCGGGTCAGCAGCAGCTCCCACGCCTGCGCCTGGCGGTCGCGCTTGCTGCGCTCGGCGACGAACTCGGACAGGTAGCGGTCCTTCGCCGCGGTCTTCTCGGCGGCGGTCGCCCCGGCCGGCAGCTCCCCGGCGTCGCCCCCCTTGAGCACGCCGACGATCGCCTCCACGACGTCCGGCCGCACCTCGCCGTGCTCTGCCATGTCTGCGCCTCCTCGTCTCCGGCCCGCAGTTCCGGGCCCTTCCCCGCAGGCGGTCCGGTGAACCGCGCCCGGGTGCAGGATGCCGCACGGCGCGCCGGACGGCCCGTCCGGTGGTGTCCCGGCGAGCGTCGCACGGGCGCCCGGTACGATCGCTCCCGTACCTGGAGGATTCGCCTAGTGGCCTATGGCGCTCGCTTGGAAAGCGGGTTGGGGGCAACCCCTCGGGAGTTCGAATCTCCCATCCTCCGCAGTACGGACGGGCCCCGGTGCGTGCACCGGGGCCCGTCGCCGTCCGCGGACCGGGCGCGGGAGCCGGCAGCCGGCGAGGGGGGCGGCGCGCGGCGGCCGGCGTGCCCTACAGTGGTGGCCGACCCCTCGTGTGGCGTCACCCTGTGAACCTCCCCAGGGCCGGAAGGCAGCAAGGATAAGCGGGCTCTGGCGGGTGCGCGGGGGGTCCTTTTCTTGCCCGGGGCCCGATCCCCCGGCCCGGCGTCCACCGGCCCCTCCGTCCGGTCGGTCCTGCCACGTAACCTCCTCGGCGTGGCTCTGGCGCTCTACCGCAAGTACCGCCCGGCGACCTTCGCCGAGGTGGTCGGGCAGGAGCACGTCACCACCCCGCTGATGAACGCGGTCGACGGCGGGCGGATCAACCACGCCTACCTGTTCAGCGGCCCGCGCGGCTGCGGGAAGACGTCGTCGGCGCGGATCCTGGCCCGCTCGCTGAACTGCGAACAGGGGCCGACGTCCACGCCGTGCGGGGTCTGCGGGTCCTGCATCGCACTGGCGCCCGACGGTCCCGGCTCGCTGGACGTCATGGAGATCGACGCGGCCAGCCACGGCGGTGTCGACGACGCCCGCGATCTCCGCGAGCGCGCGTTCTTCGCGCCGGTGAACAGCCGCTACAAGGTCTACATCGTCGACGAGGCGCACATGGTCACCACGCAGGGCTTCAACGCCCTGCTCAAGGTGGTCGAGGAGCCGCCGGACTTCCTGGTCTTCGTCTTCGCCACGACCGAGCCGGAGAAGGTCCTCCCGACCATCCGCTCGCGCACCCACCACTACCCGTTCCGCCTGGTCCCGCCGACGACGCTGCGCGCGCTGCTGGAGAAGACCTGCGCGGCCGAGGGCGTGACGGTCGAGCCGACGGTCTTCCCGCTGGTGGTGCGGGCCGGTGGTGGCTCGGTGCGCGACTCGCTGTCCATCCTCGACCAGCTCCTGGCCGGCGCCGGCCCCGAGGGCGTGACCTACCGGAGCGCCGTCGGCCTGCTCGGCGTCACCGACGACGCGCTGCTCGACGAGACCATCGACGCGCTGGCCGCCTCGGACGCGCCCGGTGTCTTCCGCGCCGTCGACCGCGTGGTCGAGGCCGGGCACGACCCGCGCCGCTTCGCCACCGACCTGCTCGACCGGATGCGCGACCTGATCGTGCTCGACGCCGTGCCCGACGCGGGCGGCAACGGGCTGCTCGACTGCCCGCCCGACCGGCTGGACCTGATGAACTCCCAGGCCCAGGCGCTCGGCTCGGCCACCCTGTCGCGCATGGCCGACACCGTGCACGAGGGCCTGGCCGACATGCGCGGGACGACGGCGCCCCGGCTGCTGCTGGAGCTGGTGTGCGCCCGCATGCTGCTGCCGGCCACCGACGGCTCGGCCGCCGCCACCCTCCAGCGCCTCGAGCGGCTCGAGCGGCGGATGTCGATCGCCGGTGAGCACGCCGGCCGCCCCGCCGCGGAGGTCGGGCACCGGGAGGCCGTCCCCGCCGAGACCCCCCGAGCCGAGACCCCCCGAGCCGAGACGCCCCGAGCCGTGGCGCCGGCACCCCTCACCCCCGCCGAGGAGTCCGCGGGGACGCGGCGCGAGTTCGTCCGCCGGTCGCAGGCTCAGCAGCAGCAGCAGCAGCAGCAGGCGGGCCGGCCGTCCGGCCCGGCACCGACCCGGCCGGAGGCCGGCCCGGCGCAGCCGCCGGCACCGGCCGCCCCGGCCCAGCCGCAGGCACCGGCCGCCCCGGCCGCGGCCCCGGTGCAGCAGCCGGAGCCCGCCGCCCCGGCAGCGACCACGCCCGCGCCGGCCGACGCCCCGGCGCCGGCCGCACCCGCCCCGTCGGGCGACGGCTGGCCGGAGACCGCCAAGCCGGGGAGCCGCCCGCGGCCCGCCGCGGCGGCGCCCACCGCCCCGGGTGCCGACTGGCCCGAGACCGCCCAGCCGGGCAGCCGGCCGCGCACCGCCCCGCCGGCCGCACCGGCCGCACCGGAGGCGGAGCCGGCCCGGCGCCGGGTCGCGGCCGAGGAGCCGGACATCCCGCTGCCGCCCGAGCCGACCGACGACGAGGACTGGCCGCACCCGGCGCAGCCCGCCGCGGTGCAGGCCGCCGCCGCGCGGGTCGACCAGCCGCGCCCGTCGGCGTCCCCGCCGCGCGCCGCCGCGGAGTCCGCGCCCGCACCGCGGGGCGGGGAGCCGACGCCGGTCGTGTCGGCCAACCCTCCGGAGACCGCCGCCGACGGCGAGCTGACCACCACGGACGTCCGCCGGGTGTGGCCGGAGCTGCTCGCCGTGGTCAAGAAGCACAAGCGGACCACCGAGGCGCTGTTGAAGAACGCCCAGGTGCACCAGCTGGCCAACGGCGTGCTCACGCTCTCGACGTCGTCGCCGGCGCTGGCCCGGCGGCTGGGTGACGACCTCAACAAGGACGTCCTCCGGGAGGCGCTCAACGAGCTGCTGGGGGTCCGCTGGCGCGTCGACGCCGTCGTCGAGGGGGCCGGCCCGGCCGCCGGGGCCCGGAACGCGGCACCGGAGGCGGCGCGCGAGGCCGCGCGGGCGGCGGAGGCCGCCGAGGCCCGGGAGCTGATGGCCGAGCGGGCGGCGGAGACCTCCTCCGACGGCGACCGGGAGCCCGCGCCGGCCGTCGACCAGGAGCAGGCCGCCCTGCAGCTGCTGCGCGCCCAGCTGGGCGCCCGGCCGGTCGACAGCTGACCGGCGGGGCGGCGCGCCCTCACCTGTCGTCCCCGCGGCCTACTCTCGTGGCATGTTCCCCGGAGGCCAGCAGCCCGACCTGTCGCAGCTCATGAAGCAGGCGCAGCAGATGCAGCAGCAGCTCGCCGCCGCCCAGCAGGAGCTGGCGGCCACCGAGGTCACCGGTACCGCCGGCGGCGGCCTGGTCTCGGCGACGATGACCGGCGACGGCGACCTGACCGCGCTCACCATCGCGCCCGACGCCGTCGACCCCGACGACCTCGAGACGCTGCAGGACCTCGTCGTCGCCGCCGTCCGGGACGCCAAGCGGGCCGCCGACGAGATGACCGCGAACCGCATGGGTCCCCTGGCCGGTGGCCTCGGCGGCGGCCTGGGGCTGCCCGGCCTCTGATCGGGCCCGCCCGCCCGATCCACTTCGCACATCGAGGAGCCCCGTGTACGAGGGTGCCGTCCAGGACCTGATCGACGAGCTCGGTCGCCTGCCCGGCGTGGGGCCGAAGAGCGCCCAGCGCATCGCCTTCCACCTGCTGTCGTCCGAGTCGGCCGACGTCAGCCGGCTGGTGGCGGCCCTGACCCGGGTCCAGGAGTCGGTCCGCTTCTGCGTGACCTGCTACAACGTCGCCGAGGCGGAGCAGTGCCGCATCTGCCGCGACCCGCGCCGCACCGACGACGTGCTCTGCGTCGTCGAGGAGCCCAAGGACGTCGTCGCGATCGAGCGCACCCGTGAGTTCCGCGGCCGCTACCACGTGCTCGGCGGCGCGATCAGCCCGATCGACGGCGTCGGCCCCGACGACCTGCGGGTCAAGGAGCTGATGACCCGGCTGATGAACGGCGCCGTCACCGAGCTGATCATCGCCACGGACCCGAACCTCGAGGGGGAGGCGACGGCGGCGTACCTCGCCCGCCTGGTCGGCCCGATGGGGCTCGCGGTCTCCCGGCTGGCCAGCGGCCTGCCCGTCGGCGGTGACCTCGAGTACGCCGACGAGGTCACGCTGGGCCGGGCCTTCGAGGGCCGCCGCCGCATCGACGCCTGACGACAGGGCGCCGCGTCGTCCTGACGTCCCGCAGGCTCCCGCGCACACCGGGTCACCCGCCCGGTGGCCCGCTGTGCGGCATCCCGCCGCCCGCAGTCACGACGCGGTAACGGTGCTCCGGGGACCTCTCACCGCTGAGGAACGCTGTGTTAGACCTTGAGATCTTCTGGTCCCAAGGGCGACTGCGTGGAGATCGTCCGCCGTCGCTGTCGATGAGAACGAGGTAACGGATGACTTCCGGTTCGATCAGCCGTCGGCGCGGAGTCGCCACGGCGGGCATCGCGGCCGCTGCCCTGGTGCTCAGCGCCTGCGGTGGCGGGAACAGCGACGGCAACGGCGGCTCCGGCAGCGGTGACGGCGGCAGCATCACCATCGGCACCAGCGACAAGATCACCACGATCGACCCGGCCGGTTCGTACGACAACGGCTCGTTCGCCGTGATGAACCAGGTCTACCCGTTCCTGATGAACACGCCCTACGGCAGCCCGGAGGTCGAGCCGGACATCGCGGAGTCGGCCGAGTTCACCTCGCCCACCGAGTACACGGTGACGCTGAAGGACGGGCTCACCTTCGCCAACGGCAACGAGCTGACCTCGTCGGACGTCAAGTTCACGTTCGACCGGCAGCTGGCGATCAACGACCCCGAGGGCCCGGCCTCGCTGCTCTACAACCTGGACAGCGTGGACACCCCGGACGAGCAGACCGTCGTGTTCAACCTGAAGCAGCCGAACGACCAGATCTTCCCGCAGATCCTGTCGAGCCCGGCCGGCCCCATCGTCGACGAGGACGTCCTCTCGGCCACCGAGCTGACCCCCGACCAGGAGATCGTCGAGGGCGAGGCGTTCGCCGGCCCGTACACGATCACCAACTACGACCAGAACAACCTGGTCACCTACGCGGCCAACCCCGAGTACCAGGGTCTGCTGGGCGAGCCTGCGACCGAGCAGGTCAACGTCCGGTACTACGCCGACGCCTCGAACCTGAAGCTCGACGTGCAGGAGGGCAACATCGACGTCGCGTGGCGGAGCCTGTCCGCCACCGACATCGAGGACCTGCGCAGCGACGACGGCGTCCAGGTCGTCGACGGGCCCGGCGGCGAGATCCGCTACATCGTCTTCAACTTCAACACCCAGCCCTACGGCGCGACGACGCCGGAGGCCGACCCGGCCAAGGCGCTCGCCGTCCGCCAGGCGGTCGCCAGCCTGATCGACCGCGAGGAGCTGGCCGAGCAGGTCTACAAGGGCACCTACACCCCGCTGTACTCCTTCGTCCCCGAGGGCCTGACCGGCGCCATCCAGCCGCTCATGGAGAAGTACGGCGACGGCGAGGGCGGCCCCGACGCCGATGCGGCGCGGCAGCTGCTCGAGGCGGCCGGCGTCACCACCCCGGTGCAGCTGAGCCTGCAGTACTCCAACGACCACTACGGCCCGTCCTCGGGTGACGAGTACGCGCTGATCAAGGACCAGCTGGAGTCCAGCGGCCTGTTCCAGGTCGACCTGCAGACCACCGAGTGGACGCAGTACTCCGAGCAGCGCACCAACGACGTCTACCCGGCCTACCAGCTCGGCTGGTTCCCGGACTACTCGGACGCCGACAACTACCTGACGCCGTTCTTCCTGGAGGAGAACTTCCTGGGCAACCACTACGTGGACCAGGAGGTCAACGACCTGATCCTCCAGCAGGCGACGACGGAGGACCCGGCCGAGCGCCAGGCCCTGATCGAGCAGATCCAGGAGCTCGTCGCCGACGACCTCTCCACCGTGCCCTACCTGCAGGGCGCGCAGGTCGCCGTCACCGGTACCGACGTGTCGGGCACCGAGGACACCCTCGACCCCTCGTTCAAGTTCCGGTACGGCGCCCTGAGCAAGGGCTGACGGAGCCGAGAGCCTGCACCACCCGGCCCCGGGTGACCCGCCACGCGCGGGTCACCCGGGGCCGCCCACGTAGGGAACCCCGCACCGACCCGGGTGGAGAGATGACCACGACCACGACCGAGCTCTCCGGGAGCACCGACGCCCCGGACGAGGAGCCGGCGCCGCCCCGCCGGAGCCGCGGCGGGGGTGGCGGGCTGGGCAGCTACCTGCTGGTCCGCTTCCTGCTGATCTTCCCGACCGTCTTCATCCTCGTGACGACGGTGTTCGTCCTCATGCGGCTCACCGGTGACCCGATCACCGCCGCGCTCGGCGGTCGGCTGCCCGCGGCCGAGCTGCAGGAGCGGGTGCGCGAGGCCGGCTACGACCGGCCGATCCTGGTGCAGTACTGGGAGTACCTGACCTCACTGCTCCAGGGCGACTTCGGGACGACGCAGAGCGACAACCGCCCGGTCACCGAGGTGCTCACCACGTTCGGGGCGGCGACCCTCGAGCTCGCCTTCTACGCGCTGATCGTCGCCTTCCTGGTCGGCATCCCGCTCGGCCGGCTCGCCGCCTACCTGCGCGACCGGTGGCCCGACGCCGCGCTCCGGGTGTTCGCGATCCTCTGCTACGCCACGCCGGTCTTCTTCGCGGGTCTGGTGTTCAAGCTCGTCTTCGCCGTCCAGCTGGGCTGGCTGCCGGTCGCCGGGCGGGCCACCACCGGCTCGGAGATCCAGCTGCAGACGCTGGACTCGTCCACCGGCATCTACCTGATCGACGCGTTCTCGACCGGCGACGGCGAGGTGGTCGGCGACGTCCTGCAGCACGCCGTCCTGCCGGCGCTCACCCTCGGGCTGCTCACCGCCGGGGTGTTCCTGCGGCTGGTGCGCACCAACGTCATCGGCACGCTGGGCATGGGCTATGTCGAGGCGGCCCGGTCGCGCGGGGTCAGCGAGCGGCGGCTGCTGCGCAAGCACGCCTACCGGCCGGCGCTGATCCCCATCGTCACTGTCATCGGCCTGCAGATCGCCCTCCTGCTGGGCGGCGCGGTCCTGACCGAGACCACGTTCGAGTGGAAGGGCCTGGGCTTCCAGCTGGTCCAGTACCTGGAGGCGCGCGACTTCGTCGCCGTCCAGGGCATCGTCGTGCTGGCCGCCGTCATCGTCGCGGTCGTCAACTTCGTCGTCGACGTGATCGCGGCCCTGATCGACCCCCGGGTGAGGTACTGACATGGCCACCGCTGTGCACGCTCCCGAGACGGCTCCCGCGGGCCGCCGGCGCCGCGGCTGGCGCGACCTCCCCGTGCTCCGCCAGGTGCAGCAGAGCGTCGGCCTGCAACGCGGCATGCTGGTCGCCGGCCTGGTGCTCACCGGCATCTTCGTGCTGACGGCGATCTTCGCGCCGCTGCTCGCGCCCTACGAGTACGACCAGCTGCGCGACGCGACCGGCCCCTTCGGCGCCCAGCAGGAGCCCTCGGCCGACCACCTGCTCGGCACCACCGTCGGCGGGTACGACGTGCTGTCCCGGGTCATCTGGGGCTCGCGCACCGCGCTGTTCGTCATCGTCGCCGCGGTGATCTTCTCGCTGCTCCTGGGCGTGCTGCTGGGGCTGCTCTCCGGCTACTTCGGCGGCTGGCTGGACCGGGTGCTGGTCGTCATCGCCGACGCCATCTACGCGTTCCCGGCGCTGCTGCTGGCGATCGTCATCGGCATCGTGGTCAACGGCGGGCAGTCCAGCCTCGCCGGGGGCATCCTCGCCGCGGCGCTGTCGATCACGGTGATCTTCGTGCCGCAGTACCTGCGGGTGGTCCGCGCCGAGGTGGTGCGGATCAAGTCCGAGGCGTTCGTGGAGTCCGCCCGCGTCATCGGCGCCGGCCACTGGCGGATCATGTCGCGGCACGTGTTCCGCAACTCCACCCGCACGCTGCCGCTGATCCTCACGCTCAACGCCTCCGAGGCGATCCTCACCCTCGCCGGGCTGGGCTTCCTCGGCTTCGGCATCGAGCCGACCGCGGCCGCCGAGTGGGGCTACGACCTCAAGCAGTCGCTGTCCGACGTCACCAGCGGCATCTGGTGGACCTCGATCTTCCCGGGGCTGGCCATCGTGCTGGTGGTGATGGGCCTGACCCTGGTCGGGGAGAGCCTCAACGACCTCGCCGACCCGCGGCTGCGCAGCCGCCGGCGCGGGGGCACCGCGCCGTCCGACGTCGCCGAGACCTCGGACGCGGTCGCCCCGTACACCGCCCCGGTCGAGAGCCCCGGCGGCACCGACGAGCTGGAGCGACCCGGCGACACGGAAGGAGGGCGGCGATGAGCGACGTCGTCGGCATCGAGGACCTGACGGTCTCCTTCGCCACGGACGCCGGGGACGTCGCCGCCGTCCAGGGCGTGACCCTCTCGGTGGCCGCCGGCGAGGTGCTGGCCATCGTCGGCGAGAGCGGCAGCGGCAAGACCGTGACCGCACGCAGCATCCTGGGCCTGCTGCCCGAGACCGCCACCACACGCGGCGCGGTGCTGCTCACCAGCAAGGACGGCGGCAGCACCGCCGACGTCGTCACCCTCGGCCGGACCGACCTCGGGGAGGTGCGGGGCCGGGACGCCGCGATGGTCTTCCAGGAGCCGTCGACGGCGCTGAACCCGGTGTACCCGGTCGGCTGGCAGATCGCCGAGGGCTTGCGCGCGCACGGGAAGTACGGCAAGAAGGAAGCCCGGGAGAAGGCGATCGACGTGCTGCGCCGGGTCGGCATCCCCGACCCCGAGCACCGCGTCGACCACTACCCGCACCAGTTCTCCGGCGGGCAGAAGCAGCGCATCGTCATCGCCCAGGCGCTGGTGCTCGACCCGGGCGTCATCATCGCCGACGAGCCGACCACCGCCCTCGACGTCACGGTGCAGGCGGAGATCCTCGACCTGCTGCGCCGCTGCCGCGACGAGTTCGGCACCGCCATCGTGCTGATCACGCACAACATGGGCGTCGTCGCCGACCTGGCCGACCGGGTGGCGGTCATGTACCAGGGACGGATCGTCGAGCAGGCCGACGTCCGGACGCTGTTCTCCGCCCCGCAGGACCCCTACACCCGGCAGCTGCTCTCCTCCGTGCCGCGGCTGGGGGAGGGGCGGGCCCGCACGCAGGACCGGGCCGCCTCCCGCACCGGCGCCTGGGAGAGCGCCACCCCGGTGGTCGAGGCGCGCGACCTGCGGATCGTCTACCCGGGCCGGCTGCGCAAGCCCGACTTCGTCGCCGTCGACGGCGTCAGCTTCGCGATCCGGCCCGGCGAGGTGCTCGGCCTGGTGGGGGAGAGCGGCAGCGGCAAGACGACGATCGGCCGGGCCATCGCCGGGCTGACCAAGGTCACCGGCGGCTCGCTGCAGGTGCTGGGCACGGAGATGAACGGGGTCCGGGAGAAGCGGTTCCGCCCGGTGCGCGAGCGGATCGGGTTCGTCTTCCAGGACCCGGCGTCGAGCTTCAACCCGCTGCTCTCCATCGCCGACGCCGTCGCCGAGCCGCTGGTCGTGCACGGCCGGGCGAAGGACCCGCAGGACGCCCGGCGCCGGGTGGACGAGCTGCTGGAGGCGGTCCAGCTGCCCAAGGCCTTCGGCGACCGGTTCCCGCACGAGCTCTCCGGCGGCCAGCGGCAGCGCGCCAGCCTGGCCCGCGCGCTGGCCCTCGACCCGGAGCTGCTCATCGCCGACGAGCCCACCTCGGCGCTGGACGTGTCGGTGCAGAAGCGGGTGCTGGAACTGTTCGACGAGCTGCAGCGCGAGCTCGGCTTCGCCTGCCTGTTCATCAGCCACGACCTCGCCGTCGTCGACCTGCTGGCCGACCGCATCGCGGTGCTCTACCAGGGCGAGCTGGTCGAGGAGGGCACCGGGGCGGAGGTGCTGGGCAACCCGCAGCACGCCTACACGCAGCGGCTGCTCGCCTCCCTGCCCGTGCCCGACCCCGACCAGCAGGCCCGGCGCCGGTCGGTCTGGGAGCAGCTCCAGGGCAGCTGAGGCGGCGTCACTCCAGGACGACGTCGTCGCCGGTGCGGGTGGCCCGGCGCACGCGCAACCGCGCGAGTTGCCCGACCACCCGCACCAGCTGCGAGTAGACCGGCGTCGGCCCGTGGTAGCCGAGGAACCCGCGCGGGCCCTCGACCATCTCGCCGGTGCGCACGTCGTACCGGCTCTGGTGCCAGGGGCAGACCAGGCACCCGTCGGCGTCGACGCTGCCCTCCGCGAGGTCGGCCAGCTGGTGGCGGCAGCGCCGGGAGACGGCGAAGTACCGGTCCTCGCCGTCCGGTCCCGGTCCCCGGTTGCCCACGGCCCAGTCGCCGGCGCGGCGGACCGTCCCCGGTGGCAGCTCGGCGGCAGGGACGGCGTCGGGCTCGGACACGCGGATCTCCTCGGTGCGGTGGACGGCGGCGGACCCGCCCTACCCACCGCGGCCGGGCCGGACCCCTCGCCCGTCGGTAGGGTCGTCCAGGTTCGACTTCGCCCTTCCAGGAGGTATCCGTGCGCCGGCTGTGCGTCGTCCTGGGAGTGCTCGCCGTCCTCCTGGTCACCGGGGGGCCGGCGTACGCCGTGCCGCCGTTCCGGCTGACGGAGCAGATCGTCGACGAGGTCGGTGCGCTCGACGGCGGCACGGCCCAGGTCCAGAACGCGATCGACGACCTGCGCTCGGCCACCGGCACGGACCTCTACGTGGTCTTCGTCTCCAGCTTCGACGGCGCGGACCGGACGGAGTGGGCGCAGGCGACCGCCGAGCTGAGCCAGCTCTCCGAGGAGGACGCGCTGCTGGCCGTCGCCGTGGATGACGGGCTGTACGGCTTCCTCCGGCCGGCGGACCACCCGCTCTCCAAGGACCAGCTCGAGGCGCTGGCCGACGATCAGGTGTCGCCGCAGTTCGCCGCCGGTGACTTCCCCGGCGGTGTGGCCACCTTCGCGGGGCTGCTGGAGTCGGACGGCACGGCGACCGCGCAGCCGGCGGACTCTGGCTCCGACGCCGGGACCGACGGCGGCTCCGGCGGGGCCGGCGCGCTCCTGGTGGTCGGCGGGATCGCGGTCGTCGGCGGCGGCGCCTACCTGGTGAGCCGCGCCCGCCGGAACCGCGCCGGCGGAGCGCTGCCCGCGAGTCGGCAGCGGCCCGCGCCCGACCCGTACGAGGGCGTGCCCACCGACGAGCTGCAGGGCCGCGCCAGCGAGGCGCTGCTGGAGATGGACGAGGCGGTGAAGACCTCCCAGCTGGACCTCGACTTCGCCCGGTCGCAGTACGGCGAGGACGCCGTCGCCGGGTTCGGCGCCGCGCTGGCGCAGTCCCGGGCCGAGGTCTCGCGCGCCTTCGCCATCCGGCAGGAGCTGGACGACGACGTCCCGGAGGACGAGCCGACGACCCGGCGGATGCTCGCCGAGATCCTGTCGCTGACCCAGGCCGCCGACGCCCGGCTCGACGACCAGAGCGCCGCGTTCGAGGAGCTGCGCGACCTGGAGCGGACCGCTCCGCAGGTGCTCGCCGGCCTCGAGCCGCGCATCGCGGCGCTGCGCGGGCGGCTGCCGGAGGAGGAGCAGCGGCTTGCCGGGATCCGGCAGCGGTTCTCCGGCTCCGCGGTGACCGCCGTCGCCGACAACGTGCGCGAGGCCGGGTCCCGGCTCGACGCCGCCGACCAGGAGGTGCGCGAGGCCCGCGAGGCGCTCGCCGCCGGCCGCACCGGCGACGCCGTCGGCGACATCCGCGCGGCCGAGGACGCGGTCGCGCAGACCGGCACCCTGCTCGACGCCGTGGGCCGGCTGGCCGCCGACCTCGACGCGGCCACCGGCCGGGTGGCGGCCGCCCGCGCGGAGACGGAGAAGGACCTCGCCGAGGCCCGGGCCCTGGTGGCCGGCGGCGACCGCAGCGGGCTGCAGCCGCAGATCGCCCGTGCGGAGGCGGCCCTGACGGCCGCGGACGCGGCGCTGCGGCCGGCCGACGGCACCCCGGGGGACCCGCTGGCCGCACTCCGCCAGCTCGAGGACGCCGACGCCGCGCTGGAGGAGACCCTCTCGGCGGCCCGGGACGCGCAGACCCAGGCCCGGCGGGCCGCGGCGGCGCTGGACCAGGCACTGCTCACCGCCCGCTCGTCGGTGGCCGCCGCCGCGGACTTCATCGACACCCGCCGCGGCGCGGTGGGCCCGGAGGCGCGCACCCGGCTGGCCGAGGCGCAGCGGCACCTCGAGGCCGCCGTCGAGCTGGGCCGTTCCGAGCCGGTGAGCGCGCTGCGGGAGGCACACCAGGCCGGGATGCTCGCCCAGCACGCGCTGGACCTGGCGCAGGAGGACGTCGACGACTGGAACTCCGGTTACGGCGGCATGGGCGGTGGCTACGGCGGGGGGTACCGCCGCGGCGGGGTCGACCTCGGCAGCCTGGTGCTCGGCGGCATCCTGCTCGGCGGCGGCCGCCG
This sequence comes from Blastococcus sp. SYSU DS0619, assembly GCF_054051035.1. Taxonomy (NCBI): domain Bacteria; kingdom Bacillati; phylum Actinomycetota; class Actinomycetes; order Geodermatophilales; family Geodermatophilaceae; genus Blastococcus; species Blastococcus sp. SYSU DS0619. The sequence continues at coordinate 123,218 of NZ_JBJHAM010000010.1, forward strand.
GGGCGGGTTCGGCGGCGGCATCTCGGGCGGGGGCTTCGGCGGCGGCTTCGGTGGTGGCAGCTTCGGTGGTGGTGGCTTCGGCGGCCGGTCCGGGGGCGGCTCGTTCGGCGGCGGTGGCCGGGGCGGCGGCGGTTCCTTCGGCGGTGGCGGCCGGGCCGGCGGCGGGCGGTTCTGACCTCCGCGCAGCCGGCGCCCCGAACTGTCGTACTCCGGTGGGACGGTGACCTCCCCCACATTCGGAGGAGGCAACCATGCCCACGCGAGACACCCCCTGGCCGGCCGGGACGCCGTGCTGGGTGGACTACGGCGCAGCCGACCTGGCGGCGGCCAAGGAGTTCTACACCGCCCTGCTCGGCTGGGCCTACACCGGCGGTGACCCCGAGTTCGGCGGCTACCTGAACGCCGAGAAGGACGGGCGGCAGGTGGCCGGGCTCGGTCCGCAGACGGATCCGGACGACCCGCCCGGCTGGACCACCTACTTCGCGACGGACGACGCGCCCGCCACGGTCGCCCGGATCCGGGAGGCCGGCGGCACGGTCGTGGTGGAGCCGATGGAGATCGGGCCGATGGGCACGATGGTCGTCGCCCTCGACCCGCAGGGGAACCCGTTCGGCCTGTGGCAGTCCGGCGAGCACACCGGCGTGCAGCGGTACAACGAACCGGGGTCGCTGGTCTGGAACGAGGCGGCGGTCGACGACCCGGCGGCGGCGCGGGAGTTCTACTCCGCCGTCTTCGGGTTCCGGTTCGAGGAGATCCCCGGCGGGGAGGGCTACACGACCTTCGCCACGGGCGGGGACCCGCTCGGCGGGCTCGGCGCCGTGGCCCCCGGGGTGCCGAAGGGCTGGTCGACCTGCTTCGCGGTGACCTCCACCGACGACGCGGTCGCCACGGCGACGTCGTCCGGCGGGAAGGTACTGCTCCCCGCCGAGGACACCGAGTACGGCCGGTTCGCGGTCGTCGCCGACCCGTGGGGCGCGTCGTTCTCCGTCATGGAGGTCCCGGCCGGGTGAGGTCCTGCCCGGCAGCCGGTGCGAACGGGGCGCACCGGCGGCGCGGGGCTCAGCCCGGCAGCTGCCCGTACGCGTGCTCGGGTCGGAACCGGACGACGAGCCGGCGGTCGGCGACCATCGCCGCGCGGTAGTCGTCCCAGTCCTCGTGCTCGCCCGAGACGCCGCGGTAGTAGGCGATCAGCTCCTCGACCGCGGCGTCGTGCGGGTCCTGCGCGACCGGGGTGAGCTCGGCGGTCCCCTCGACGGCGACCCAGGTCCAGAAGTCCTTCGACGCCACGTGCAGCGTCACCCGCGGGTCGCGCTGCAGGTTGCGGGTCTTGGCGCGGTCGGCGGTCACCGAGATGCGGATCAGGCCGTCGTCCCAGGCGTAGCCGACGTTGGACAGCTGCGGCCGGCCGTCGCGCTTGACCGTGGCGAGCACGCCCCAGCGCTGGTCGGCGACGAAGGCGAGCAGCCGCGGATCCGGGCTGGTGGAGGCAGTCATGGTGGCAGCCTGCCTCAGCGGACCCGGCCGCGCGGCCGGAGCGCCACCGGTGGCAGCGGTGGGGCCGCCAGCCGGTCGCCGTCGTAGCCGACGACCGTGCCGAAGCGCCGCGACTCGGCGTTCCACTGCTCGGCGTAGCCGGCGATCTCCTCGCCCGACCGGCCGATGAAGTTCCACCACATCACCAGGCGCTCCTCGAACGGCTCCCCGCCGAGGAGCAGCAGCCGGGACCCCGTGCCGGCGCGCACCCGCAGCGTGCGGCGGCCGGTGCCCAGGTACAGCATCGCGCCGGGCTCGAGCACGACGTCGTCCACCGTGACCGACCCCGCCGACGTCAGCAGCCCGTACTCGAAGTCGGGCTCCAGCGGGAGCTCCACGTCGGCGCCGGCGGCGAGCTCCAGGTCGACCCCGACCAGCGGGGTGTAGGCCCGCCCCGGCGACGTCGCGCCGCCGAAGGCGCCCATGAGCACCGTGGCGGTGAGCCCGTCGGAGCTGAAGCCGGGCAGCACGCCGTGGTGCTCGAAGTGCGGGTCCACCTCGCGGTCGGCCTCCGGCAGCGCCACCCACAGCTGGGCCCCGTGCAGGTACCGCGGATGGGTCGCCGGCGACTGCTCGGAGTGGGCGATGCCGTGGCCGGCCGTCATCAGCGCCAGCTCGCCGGGCCGGAACCGCACGTCGCTGCCGAGCGAGTCGCGGTGGTGCACCTCGCCGTCGAGCAGCCAGGACACCGTCTGCAGCCCGGTGTGCGGGTGCGGCGCCACCTGCATGCCCGGGCCCGCGGCGATGTCGTCGGGGCCGTAGTGGTCGACGAAGACCCAGGCGCCGACCATCCGCCGGCCGAGCGTGGGCAGCAGCCGGCGCACCCGGGTGCTCTCGCCGAGCAGCACCTCCTTGCCCGGCAGCAGGTCCAGCGCAGGCCCGGCGGTGGTACCAGCCAGCCCGCCCAGGTCGCGGGCGGGCGGCCGTCGGTCCAGGTTGCTCATCGCGCGTCCTCTCCTCCGGCGCCGCGGTGTCAGGCCGGCGTCTGCCCAGTCTCACCCCGGACGTCGGCGTGGGGGACGGTTGACGGGCGAGAAGATGGAACCGGTCCCTCGAGGCGCTGCGCCGGGATCGAGCCCAGCCGGCCGGCGGAGAAGTCGGCGAACGCGTCGGCCACCTCCTGCCGGGTGTTCATGACGAACGGCCCGTACATGGCGATCGGCTCGTTGATCGGCCGGCCGCCGAGGACGACGACGTCCAGCGCGGGCGTCCGCGATTCCTGGTGCACCGCGCCCCGCACGGTCACCGTGTCGCCGGGGCCGAGGACGGCGAGCTGGCCGGTGCGCACGGGGGCGCCGTCGATGCCGACCGAGCCGGCGCCGGAGAGCACGTAGACCAGGGCGTTGAAGTCCGGCCGCCAGGGCAGGTCGAGCGTCGCGCCGGGGGAGACGGTCGCGTGCACCATCGCCATCGGGGTGTACGTGGCGCCCGGACCGGCGTGCCCGGCGACGTCCCCGGCGATGACCCGCAGGAACGCGCCGGCGTCGGGGCTGGCCAGCAGCACCGCGGACTCGGCGCGCAGGTCCTGGTAGCGCGGCTCCACCCACTTCTGCGCCTGCGGCAGGTTCACCCACAGCTGCAGTCCGTGGAACAGGCCGCCGCTCACGACCAGCTGCTCCGGCGGGCGCTCGATGTGCAGGACGCCACCGCCGGCGGTCATCCACTGGGTGTCGCCGTCGCTGATCGTGCCGCCGCCGCCGTGGGAGTCGGCGTGCTCGAAGGTGCCGTCGAGCAGGTAGGTGACGGTCTCGAAGCCGCGGTGCGGGTGCCAGCTGGTGCCCTTGGGCTCACCGGGGGCGTACTCGACCTCGCCCATCTGGTCCATGTGGAGGAACGGGTCCAGCGCGCGGAGGTCGACGCCGGCGAAGGCGCGGCGCACGGGGAAGCCCTCGCCCTCGAAGCCCGACGGCGCCGTCGTCACCGAGCGGGTGCGGCGGCGCACCGTGCGGGGCGCGGGCAGCGGGACCCGCGGCAGGGTGGTGGTGTCCTCGACGGTCACGGCAGGCATGCCGGCCTCCTTGGTTGAGGGCTCAACTAGTGCTGACCGTAGCGCTCGGCGGGCCCGTTCTCTTCCCGCCCGTCGATCGATTGCAAAGGAACCGTTGCAAAGGGGCCTTTGCACTCCTACCCTGATGTCGTGCCCGCCGATCGCACCCCGCCGGATGCCTCGCCGCCGGATCCTGCCGTCCGGGTGACCGACGTCCGCGCACTGCGCGCGCTGGCGCACCCGCTGCGCAGCCGCCTGCTCGGCCGGCTGCGGGTGCACGGTCCCGCGACGGCGAGCGGACTGGCGCGGGAGGTGGGGGAGAGCAGCGGGTCGACCAGCTACCACCTGCGCCAGCTCGCCGCGTACGGCTTCGTCGAGGAGGTCGAGGGCCAGGGGACGGCGCGCGAGCGGTGGTGGCGGGCACGGCACCGGATGACCAGCTGGCAGGCCGGGGAGCTCCTCCCGCAGGAGGGCGGCGCCGAGGTGCAGGACGAGATGAGCCGCCTGCAGATCGACCAGCACGCCCGGGTGCTCGACGCCTGGTTCGAGCAGAAGGGCCAGCTCGACCCCGGCTGGACCGACGCCGCCACGCTCAACGACTACGGGCTCCGGCTGAGCCCCGCCCAGGCGCGCGAGCTGATCGGCGAGCTGCACGCCACGCTGCGGCGCTGGATGGCCGAGCACCCCGGCGATGCGCCACCGGCGGAGGGCACCGAGCAGATCTGCGTGCTGCTCGACCTGGTCCCGCTGCGGGAGTGGCCGACGTGAGCGCGCCGCAGACCGTCCGCTCCGCCACCCGGCGACTCGTCGGGCTGACCGCCCTCCGCTGGTTGCCGGTCGGGCTCACGACGCCGATCACCGTCCTGCTCGCCCAGGCGCGGGGTCTCTCGCTCGCCGAGATCGGCGTCCTGTTCACCGTCCACGGGGTGCTGGTCGTGGTGCTGGAGCTGCCCACCGGGGGGCTGGCCGACGTGCTCGGCCGCCGTCCCGTCGTGGTCGCCGGCGCCGTGCTGCACATCGCCTCGTGCCTGCTGATCGCGACGGCGACGTCGTTCGGCGGTTTCCTGGCGGGGGTCGTGGCCCTCGGGGTGGGCCGCGTGCTGGACTCCGGCCCGCTCGAGGCCTGGTACGTGGACACCGTCCACCGGCTGGAGCCCGGCGCCGACGTCGCCCCGGGTCTGGCCAAGCACTCGGCGGCCGACGGGGCGAGCCTCGCCGTCGGCGCGGTCGTCGGCGGGTTCCTCCCGGCGCTGCTCGGGGGCGGCGGCGCCGAGGGGCTCGCGCTGTCCTACCTGGGCGCCGCCGTCCTCGACGTCGGGTACGTGGCCGCGGTGCTGTGGCTGCTGACCGAGCACCGGCCACCGCGCGAGGGGAGCGTCCTCGGCGCGCTGGCCGCCGGGGCGCGTGCGGTGCCGGCGACCGTGGGGGAGTCGGTGCGGCTGTCGGTCAGCGACCGCCCCCTGCGGCTGGTCCTGGCCCTGACCGCCGTCACCGGCGTCGGGCTGGTCGTGTGCGAGCTGCTGGGGCCGGTCCGGTTCGCCGAGCTGACCGGTGGGCGGGACGACGGCGCCGCCGTCTACGGCGTGGTCCTGGCGATCGCCTTCGCCGCGTCGGCGGTCGGCTCGGTGCTCGCCCCGACCCTGCGGCGGCTGCTCCGCGGCTCCACCCCCGCCGCCGGCGCCCTGCTGTTCGCCTTCGGGAGCCTGTCGCTCGCCCTGGTCGCGGGGCCCGACGCGCTCGTGCCGGCCGCCACGGGCTTCGCCCTGTACTACCTCTCGCACGGCTCCGTCTGGCCGCTGCTGAGCGCGGTCCTGCACACACGGGTCGACGCCGCCCACCGGGCCACCGCCGTCTCGGCGATGTCCCTGGCGCTGGCGCTCGGCGGGATCGTCGGCAACCTCACCGTCCCGCCGCTGGCCGCGGCGACGAGCACCGCGACCGGCTTCCTCGTCGTCGCCGGGGTCGTGGCGCTCGGCCTCCTGGGGTGCCTGCGGCTGCCCCGGTCGACCTCCGTGGACACCGCCGTGGCCCCCGGGGAGGCGGCCGTCGGATACTGAGGGCCCATGACTTCTGCGAGCAGCCGATGAGCGCACCCCTGAACCTGGTCAACCTCGAGCGGGTGCACAAGGCGCACGGCACCACCGTGATCCTCGACGACGTCTCCCTCGGCGTGGCCGCCGGCGAGCGGATCGGCGTGGTCGGCCGCAACGGCGGCGGCAAGAGCACCCTGCTGTCGCTGCTGACCGGCACCGACGAGCCCGACTCCGGCCGGGTCACCCGCCGCGGCGACCTCGCGATGGGTGTCCTCGACCAGAGCGGCACCCTCCCGCCGGGGACGACGGTGCGTGACGTCGTCCTGCCCGCCTCGATGTTCGCCGCCGAGCACGAGTGGGCCGGCGACCCCGCCGTCCGCTCGGTGCTCACCGGGCTGGAGCTCGACCGGCTCGGCCTGGATGCGCCCGTGGCCCCGATGTCCGGTGGCGAGCGCCGCCGGGTCGCGCTGGCCGCGCAGCTGATCCGGCCGCTGGACCTGCTGGTGCTCGACGAGCCCACCAACCACCTCGACGTCGAGGGCGTCGCGTGGCTGGCCGAGTACGTCAACCAGCGCGCCGGCGGCCTCGTCGTCGTCACCCACGACCGGTGGTTCCTCGACGAGGTCTGCACCACCACGTGGGAGGTCGCCGACGGCGACGTGCACGCCTACGACGGCGGCTACTCGGCCTACACGCTGGCCCGGGCGGAGCGGGCGCGGATCTCGGCGGTGACCGAGGAACGCCGGATGAACCTGGTCCGCAAGGAGCTGGCCTGGCTGCGCCGCGGCCCGCCGGCCCGCACCAGCAAGCCGAAGTTCCGCATCGACGCCGCGCAGGCGCTGATCGCCGACGAGCCGCCGGCCCGCGACTCGATGGCGCTGAAGGGCTTCGCCGCCCGCCGGCTCGGCAAGTCCGTCTACGACGTGGAGGGGATGGATTACGCCGTCCCCACCGACGACGGCCCGCGCACCCTGTTCAAGGACCTCACCTGGCACGTCGGCCCCGGTGACCGGATCGGCATCGTCGGGGTGAACGGCGCGGGCAAGACCTCGCTGCTCAAGCTGCTCGTCGGCGAGACGAAGCCGGACTCGGGCACCGTCGCCGTCGGCCAGACCGTGGCACCGGCCTACCTGTCCCAGCACGTCACCGAGCTGCCGCCGCGCGCCCGGGTGCTGGAGGCGGTGCAGGACGTCGCCCGCCTCGCCCGGATCGGCAACCAGGAGATCTCGGCGTCGACGCTGGCCGAGCGGTTCGGCTTCGCCGCCAACCGGCAGTGGACCCCGGTCGGCGACCTCTCCGGCGGCGAGCGGCGCCGGCTGCAGCTGCTGCGCCTGCTCATGGCCGAGCCGAACGTGCTGGTGCTCGACGAGCCGACCAACGACCTCGACATCGACACCCTCACCGCGCTGGAGGACCTGCTCGACAGCTTCCCCGGCACGGTGCTGGTGGTCAGCCACGACCGGTACTTCGTCGACCGGGTGTGCGACAAGGTCGTGGCGCTGCTGGGCGACGGGACGCTCGCCGAGCTGCCCGGCGGGGTGGACGAGTACCTGCGCCGCCGCGCGGCCGGCGGGGCGTCGCTGACCACGGCGTCGGGCGACGGCGGCCCGCGTCCGGTGGGCACGCCCTCGACGTCGGCCCCCGCGGTGTCCGCGGCCGAGGCGCGGTCGGCGAAGAAGGAGGCCAGCCGGCTCGAGCGGCGGATGCTCAAGCTGGACGCCGACGAGAAGAAGTTGCACGAGCAGCTCGCCGCCGCGGCCACCGACTACGCGAAGGCCGCCGAGCTGGACGCCCAGCTCAAGGCGCTGCAGGCGGAGAAGGGCGAGGTCGAGGAGGCCTGGCTGGTCGCCTCCGAGACCGCCGAGGGCTGAGCCCCGCTCGCCGTCCTGGCTCACCGTGCAGGGGGGGGGGGGGGGGGGGGGGGGGGGGGGGGGGGGGGGGGGGGGGGGGGGGGGGGGGGGGGGGGGGGGGGGGGGGGGGGGGGGGGGGGGGGGGGGGGGGGGGGGGGGGGGGGGGGGGGGGGGGGGG